>CAZHDP010000594.1:0-2007 GCA_964531605.1 uncultured Burkholderiaceae bacterium
TCTAGTTTAAGTCTTATAGAAGACCAAAAACAAATCTTATGTCTTATATAAGATATATTTTTTTACATTGAAAATCAAAGACTTAGATACAACATTTCTCAATTCAAAATTAATCACCGCCATTTGAAAAAACATTGCCGCAATGCAACAACGCCTTTTCCCGCATTGTGAAAGATGAATTTCAAATTACGAAAACCATACCCTCACCGCCCGCGACGCGCTTCAAGCCCCCAATCGCCACTGTGCAAAATGGGGCATCCATGTACCCGGATGGGATCGATCAGGTACACGAGGCACCTGACAGAACGACCTTGCACCTCAAGGTCGACCCAAGCTTTGGTGTATTCGCCGTTGGGTACCGGTTCAATGCCTTCAATTTCATCCAACACCCGCTCCAGTGCCGGCGTGATCTCGTACACCTCACCCCTCACAGGATGACTACCGCCCAACAGCAGACCAGGATAGGCCCCGAGGTGAAACAGGGTGCCGTTCAATTGGGCTGAACCGACCCACGCAGGCGGCGGGTTCAAACGCGTGATGTCGTTGTCTTCGCCACGCCGAAGGGTGCCGTAGACAAACACAAAGGAGGTGGCACGGTCATGAGGAAGCCCTTGGCGATGCTCGCGCCCAACGCTATCTGTGTGATCGGTGTGTGAATCAGTCATGGGTCTGGTCAATTGGTGGGCATGTTCGGCGCTGTGCCCCTGTCCGCACGGCAGAATAGCACCCCATCGATACGCCCCGCCTTGACCCCTTTGACCCACACCCATCACACCCATCACACGCCCACAAAACAGCAACGCATGGCGGCGTTTGCCTGCCTCGCTTTGAGCATGGCACTTGTAGGCAGCTATGTCGCACTGTCCAAGCCCTTGGTCGCCGCGCTGCCTGTGTTTTTGCTGGCCTGGATGCGCTTTGGCATCGGGGGAGTGGCCATGCTGCACTGGCTGCAAAAGCCCCCCCACGAGCCAGCCCTGGACCGGCGAACCCAAGGCTTGGTTTTTTTGGAGTCATTCCTCGGGAACTTCTTGTTCTCAATCTGCATGCTTTACGGCGTGAGCCTGACCAGCGCCGTGACGGCAGGGGTGGTCATGGCGGCCATTCCTGCCACTGTGGCCATGATGAGCTGGCTGTTTCTGCACGAACGCATCACGCCCCGCATTGCCGTGGCTATTGCCTGTGCTGTGCTGGGCATTGGCTTATTTTCGCTATCAAAATCAGAGCAGCATTCGATTACCCAGTCTGCCGAAATGGCTGTTTCAGTTGTTCACCAATGGCTGGGCCATGCGCTGCTGATTGCGGCGGTGCTGTGCGAAGCGGCCTATGCTGTGATTGGCAAAAAACTCACCGCCAGCCTGACCCCTCGACGCATCAGCGCGTTGATCAACGCGTGGGGCTTTGTGTTGGTGACCCCGATGGGGATTTGGTACGCATGGACGTTTGATTTCACGGCCATCACTGCCAACACCTGGGCGCTGCTCGTGTTTTATGCCTTGGCCGCGAGTGTTTGGACCGTGTGGCTGTGGATGACGGGCTTGCGCTCGGTGCCTGCATCTCAAGCCGGTGTGTTCACCGTGATGCTGCCGCTCTCTGCTGCCGGTGTGGGGGTGGTCGTGTTGGGCGAAACACTCAGTGGCGCCCAACTGCTGGCCTTTGGCATTGCGCTGCTGGGACTGGTATTGGCCACCTTGCCCGAGCGGCGCAACACATCACAACAGCGGTGAACTGCTGATCACCATGCCATCGGCGTCGGCATAGAGCCAATCCCCTGGCACGACCCTGACGCCCTGGATGTGAACCTCTGCGTCGCGCTGCCCTTGATTTTTACGGTCTGTGGGCATGGGAATGTGCGCCAGCGCACGGATGCCTACGGCGTGCGAGGCCAACTCTGCCACATCACGCACACAGCCGTCCACCACCACGCCGGCCCACCCATTGCGCGCAGCAGAGGCGCCGATGAGCCCGCCCACCAGCGCCCGCCGCAACGAGGCGCCGCCATCAACCACC
>CAZHDP010000595.1:0-2005 GCA_964531605.1 uncultured Burkholderiaceae bacterium
TGTTCAGCGAGCAGTTGTACGGTGTGTCTGGGGCTGCAGCTTGGCGGTGGGACCACAAGACTGTGTTTTCTGTGCTGTCTTGGCTGTCTTTTGCGGTCTTGCTGCTGGGCCGCTCCCATTGGGGATGGCGCGGCCGCAAAGCCACACGCGTGCTGTATGCCGGTGCCGCGCTGCTGCTGCTGGCGTACGCGGGGTCGAGGTTCGTGCTCGAAGTGTTGTTGGGGCGCGTATCGTGAAGTACCTGTTGATTCTGTTGGCGATGTTGTTCGGTGTCTGGCTGTGGCGCTCCGGCCGGGGGACAAACGCCACACCAACCAAGGGCCGCCAACCACCTCCCCCATCCGCCCAAGACATGGTGGCCTGCGCCCATTGCGGTCTGCACCTTCCAGAATCGGATGCCGTCAAAGGACGAGGGGGGTGGTATTGCGGCCAGCCCCACCGCATCGAGATGGAAAGTTGACCACCGATGTCTCAAGACACTGCCGATGGTCCGCAAACTTGGTTTGACCCGTCCGACCTGAGCCCCCACAGCGACACCACCCAGGACACCGCGTTTCACCGTTTGTGGAGAGGCTTCATGACGGCCCGCGTCATGGTGGCCTTGGTGCTGCTGGCGCTTCAGGCACTGCAAGTGATGGTGGTGCATTCTGGGCAATACCTGTCAGCAGCGCTGTGTGCCGCCTACTTGGTGGCCGTGTTGGTCACCCGCTTGGTGGTCAAACCCGTGGCGCGTGGACCGCAGTTTGACCGCCGTTGGCAAATGACAATCGGGCTGGACCTGGTGACTTTTGCGGTATTGCAGGGGCTCAACCCTCAATCGGTCAACTATGCCCCCTTGCTGGCCTTGCCAGTCTTGCTGGCCTCGGTGATGGGATCACTCATCGTGGCATTGGGAACAGCCGCAGCCGTCACCCTGTATCTGCTGGGTTTGGCATGGCAGTCCTCCTTGCTGACCGGGATTGATTTTGTGCCTGCGTTTTTTCAGGCTGGATTGACGGGCATTGGCTATTTCGGGGTGGCTATTCTGGCGAATCAGTTGGCGACGCGGTTGATCCGTGAGGAGGAGTTGACGGAACGCAGTCAGCGTGCGATTCGCTTGCAGGCTCAAGTCAACGAGTTGGTGATTGAGGCACTGTCGCAAGGCGTCATCGTGGTGGACACGCTGGGCTTGGTGCGTGCAGCCAACCCGGCCGCACGACAATTGTTGATCGCACCACAGCATGGTGAGCTGGTTCTTCCCTTTGCATTGGACAGCGAACCGGGCTGGAAAGCCCTGAAAATCATCACCACGACCACCTTTTTCAGGAAAACAGCTCAGGCCAACGACCTGATCATCAAGCACAGGGATGCCCCCGCCCGGCGGGTGCATGTCAAAACACGGTTGACGTCCAACGGGGCACGCCAGCAAGAGGACCTGTGTGTGGCCTTCATCGAAGACCTGCCAGAGCTGGAAGCACGCCTGAGGCAAGAAAAGATGGTGTCCATGGGCCGCATGTCTGCCGCCGTGGCGCACGAAATTCGCAACCCCTTGGCGGCCATCTCACAAGCCAACGCGTTGTTGGCAGAGGACTTAACCGCCCCCGAGCAGCTTCAGCTGACGTCCATGATTGGCCAAAACGCCCAGCGTTTGGCCCGGATTGTGGAAGACGTGTTGAATGTGGCCAGGGCGCCGCGTGCGGGTGAAGGTGGTGATGCGGGTGAATTCAGCACACACAGCTTGGCACTCGATGAAGCGGTCCAGCGGTTCACCCTGGATTGGAGCCGACAAAACAAAAGCAGCCACAAGACTTGCCTGATGTTGGGGGCGGCGGACTGTCAGGTCAGCTTCGACCCCGAACACTTGAGGCGGGTTTTGGTGAATTTGCTGGACAACGCGCTGCGCTACTCTGGCCAACACCCTCGTTCTATCGTGGTCACCACGGGTGGAGGGCGACTGCGGGTCTGGAGCGATGGCGCCCCCCTGGACCTGACCGTGCAGAAGCATTTGTTTGAACCGTTTTTCTCG
>CAZHDP010000596.1:0-2005 GCA_964531605.1 uncultured Burkholderiaceae bacterium
CAGCTCGGCAAGCCAGTGGGTGACATGTACAAAGGCGCCTGGGGTCCCTCGCTGATGCAAATTGCAATGTTTGCGCTGTACACCTTTGCGGTGGGCATGGTCAAACCAGACTACGTTCCTGGCGTGCCCAAAGAGGCCCGTACCTTGAACGGCTGGGCACTGTGGGGCAAGTGCCTCAAAGGCATCATCCCTTCCATGGCCTTGATCTTCACGGTGTTGGGCTCCATGGGCGGCCTGCCCTTCCAAGACCACGCCATTGCCACCCCCACTGAAGCAGGGGCCATGGGCGTGGTCGGCGCCATGATTTTGGCAGCGATGAACCGCCGCCTGACCTGGGCACTGACCTGGGAAGCCATGCAAGGCACCATGCGCTTGACCGCCATGGTGGTGTTCATTTTGATCGGCTCACGCGTGTTCAGCCAGGTGTTCCAAGGCGTGGACGGTGCCAAATGGGTTGAGCATTTGCTGACAGGCTTGCCAGGGGGCCAGGCAGGCTTCCTGATCGTGGTGAACATTTTTGTGTTTTTCCTGGCGTTTTTCTTGGACTTTTTTGAGATCGCTTTCATCATTGTTCCCATGCTGGCCCCGGCCGCAGACAAACTGGGCATCAACCTGATTTGGTTCGGTGTCATCCTGTGCGTCAACCTTCAAACCAGCTTCATGCATCCTCCGTTCGGTTTTGCACTCTTTTATTTGCGGGGCATTGCGGACACGCTCTTCAAGGACAAACGCATCCCGGTCCCGGTGAAGTCAAACGACATCTATCTGGGGTCCATCCCGTGGGTGATCATGCAAATCATGCTGGTGTTCATCGTGATCTTTGTGCCCGAATCGGTGACAGCTTTCTTGGACAAAGAGGCTGTCATTGACCTGGACAAGGTCACGATTGAAGCACCTGTTGACGCGCCCACCGATGTGAAGGAGCCGTCTGTGGGTGATCCAACAGCCACACCTGAGAGTGCCGCGGCGGCTGAAAAGAAAACCGAAGATGACGAACAAAAGAAGATTGACGATTTGTTCAAAAAATAAGCGTGAAGCTGGTGATGTCCTCTGAATCCGTTTTGCAAAGCCAAGCGTTCTCCAGCACCTTCAAAGTGCTCGCCGGCTTGTTGACGGTGGGCTGTGCTTTTTGGCTGTTTTCGATGGCTCAAACGGGCCTGTTGGGTACAGGTGGCAACACCACTTTCGGTTGGTTTGCAGCGGCGGTGGCGTTGATGGGATGGACCTTATGGCACATCATCCGGAGCAAAACCAGCCTCAGTGACCGCCTGCTGCACCAGAGCTGGATCTGGGACAAGCAGATCGACCGGTCTGACATCGCCTACGCCAAGTTGATACGCGTGCGCGGGCTGACTTGGCTGGTGGCGCCACGCCTCTATGTGCGCACACTGGAAGGCAAATTTGCAGTGTTTTACGCAGCAGAGGCCCCGATGATCAAGGCGTTCGAACAGCTTGAAGCTGACACGGCCAAACTGCTGGCAGCGGCACGCTGAGGGTTCATTGCCCGCTCGCCAGCCGTATTTTTTACCTGTGAGCAGACAAAAAAACAGCCGCAAGTTGCGGCTGTTTTTTCGTGAGAACGGTAAAACCGATCAGAGCTTTTGCGCCTGCATGAAGCTGTCGAATTTGGCTTCTGTGAAGCGGAACCAAAGGTTTTGGTCTGCGCGGAACTTGCTGTAGTCGGCGTAGATTTTTTTCCAGCTTTCGTTCTTGTTGTTCAACTCGTCATAAACCGCCATGGACTGCTTGTAAGCGGCATTCAAGATTTCATTTGAGAAGGGGCGCAGCTTGGTACCGGCACCCACCAGTTGCTTCAATGCCATGGGGTTCTTGGCATCGTATTTGGCCTGCATCACCACATGGGCCTCAGAGGCTGCGGCCTCGACCATGGCTTTGTACTCAGGTGACAGGGCTTCAAAGGCCTTGTTGTTGATGAAGAAGTCCAACTGTGGACCACCTTCCCACCAGCCTGGGTAGTAGTAGAACGGAGCCACTTTGTTGAAGC
>CAZHDP010000597.1:0-2001 GCA_964531605.1 uncultured Burkholderiaceae bacterium
GCTGCGCGAAACCGCCCAGCGCTGGGTGGCCCGCGCCGTGACCGGCACCGTGACGTTGGAGCTGCGCCGCGGCAACGATTACTCGCTGCTGAACACCGAAAGCCCCAACCTGACCTACGCGCCCGAGCGCCTGTCGATGGAAAAGGTCGAAGACGCACCGTTCTCGCCTGCCGACCGCATCGGCCAGTTGACCATGCGCAACCTCGACATCGTCGACACCCGCGACAAGCTTGGCATCTACACCAATGCCGGCCTGCTGTCATTGGGCGGCAACTCGCCCCTGCCCTCGCTGCCACGCAAGCAGGACTGAGCGCCCAAGCTCGCTGATGCCGCCCTTCGGGTGGCATCCCCCAACAAGCCAGCGGCCAACAGCCGACTGGCTTTTTTTTGGTTCTTCACGGATTCGCGGGGTAGCCCCCCAGGTACAAAAAAACAGCGGTGACATCTCAAGCAAGATGGTTGTGCGACCAATCATCAAACTTCAGAGCACCGCTGCATGCACAAGAATACACGCTGGCTGGACCTGTGGCCCGGCTTTCACGTCACCGACACCCGTATCACCAACGACAGCGCATGGTTGCGATTGGAGCCGCTGACCAAGCTGCCCCTGCGCTGTGGGCAGTGCCTGGGTCTTGTTAATTCAGTGCACGAGCGAGTCACGCGCAATGTGCGTGAGCTGCCCTTGGCGGGCAGAGTCCTGACACTGCAAGTACAACTGCTGCGAGTGAACTGCACGCGCTGCGGCCACTGCCTGCAGCATGTGAGCTGGCTCGGTCGGTTTGCCCGCATGACGCGCGCTATGGCACAAACCGTGGCCCAGTGCTGCAAGCGCTTGCCCATCAAGCACGTTGCTCAAATGTTTTGCCTGCATTGGTCCACCGTGCAGCAATTGGACAAGCGCAGCCTGATAGGTTTGATGAGCCAGTTGCCTGAGCCCCAACCGACGCGCCTGGTGATGGATGAGTTCGCCCTGCACAAAGGGCATCGCTATGCCAGCGTCATCCTGGATGCGGATACGCGCCGGGTGCTGTACATCGCCAAGGATCGCAGCCGCGAAGCGATCCGACCCTTCTTTGCGGCATTGGGAGAGGCGGGGTGCAGGCGCATTCAGGCCGTCGCCATGGACATGAACACGGCCTTCGATCTGGAGGTGCGGCATTGGTGTGCCCAGGCTCGCATCGTCTATGACCTGTTCCACGTCATCGCCAAGTATGGCCGGGAGGTGATCTCACGCGTGCGGGTGGACACAGCCAACGCCCTGCGCAAGGACAAGCCCGCGCGGCGAGTGGTCAAACAAGCCCACTGGCTGTTGCTGCGCAATGCAGACAACCTCAAGGGACGCGAACAGGTGATGTTGCAGGAGGTGCTTGAGGCCAACGAGGCGCTCATGACGGTCTACGTACTTAAGCAATCCCTCAAGAGTCTGTGGACTGCTCATGATCCTTGGCAGTGGCGACGACGCTGGAAGCAGTGGCTGGAGCACTGCGCGCAAAGCGGCATCGAGTGCCTGCAATTGTTTGCCAAGCGGCTACGCAAATACTGGCCGGGAATTCTGGCGCGGGTGCGTTGGCCCATGCACACGGGCCAACTCGAGGGGATCAACAATCGCATCAAGGTCATCAAGCGCATGGCTTATGGCTACCGGGACGTTGAATACTTCTTCCTCAAGATCAAGGCAGCATTCCCCGGAAATGCGTGAAGAACCAAAAAAAACGGGCCCCGCAAGGCCCGTTTTATCGGCTGAGCTGGTCGATCAAGCCAGCAGCGCATTCACCCGCTTCACATAAGCCGCCGGGTCTTCCGGCAGGCCGCCTTCGGCCAGCAGGGCCTGGTCAAACAGGATGTGGGCCAGGTCGTTGAAGTGCACGCTGCCGTCAAGCTTCTTGACCAGCGCGTGCTCGGCGTTGACTTCAAGCACGGGCTTGGCTTCGGGGGCGCTTTGGCCGGCTTGCTTGAGCATGCGGGCCAGCTGGGTGCTCATGCCGTCGTCTTGCACCACCA
>CAZHDP010000598.1:0-1993 GCA_964531605.1 uncultured Burkholderiaceae bacterium
TTGTAGGCGATCCCGTTGATGTGTTGCGCAGTGCACCATCGACCTGGGGACAGATTTTTTTAAAACTCGGTGTGCAGGCGCACGCCCATGATCTGGACTGGGCCGCGGTCTGCGTTGTAAGCGGGGTTGGCAACCCGCTGGTAGTTGGCCGTGACCCACACACCCTTGACCACGTTGGCGCTGTAATACAGCTCGACGATCTGTTCTGGTTTGTAGTTCAGCCAGCCGTCGCCAATGAAAAACGAGATGCCGCCGCGTGCCAGGTAGGTGCGACGCTCGGGTGACAAGTGGTGCGACAGGTAAGACGCGCCCACGGTATCGTTGGCCCGACCCCAGCGTGCGCCTTTGACCGAGGTGCCAAGCGCGACAGAGCGGTCGACTTCGCCAAACGCATAGGTTTCCGTTTTGCCGTCCGCCCACATGGCGCGCAAGTACACGCCGACATCGCTGGCCAAGGCCTGCTCCAGGTTGATGCCTGCACCGTACTTGATTTTTTCGCCGCCGCGCACGTCCAAGATGTATTGCATGCCGTTGGCGCCAGGTTTCCAGCCCACGCTTTCGCCATAACGGGTGGCATCCGAGAATGACGCCAGTTTGGCGCGGTTGCGCCACACCAGCAAACGTGCAGCGCCGGGCTGGCCCGCAATCTCGTGGTTGTGTTCTATTTCAGCCTGATCGCCGTAGTGCTGTAACAGGTTGAAGTCGACGGGTTGGCCATTGGGGTTGACGGGGCCAGTCATCCGACCGAACCGGAAGGCCCAATCGCCCCGGTACCACTCGGCCACGGCACCCCAACCAAAACCCCTGGCGTCGGCAGCGTAGTCAAACGCGGCACTGGCCATGTTGCCCCAGTTCATGAACTGTCGGCGTGGGTCGTTGGCGTATTCGTTTTTGTCAAAAATATCGAGCGTAGAGAAGTTGCCGACCGTCAACACAAAACGGTCTTTGTCGACGCTGCCCGCCATGGTGTTGAGGTCCGATTCGACACGCTCGCTGCCGCCACCTTGGTTCCAAGTCTGGCGTAAGAACAGCCGTTGTCGGTACATTTTGGGGTTGGTGCCGGCTGCCCGGGTGATTTCACCGTTGTAGAACCCACCCATACCGATCAACTCACCCGTGAAGGGCACACCCACGGTGATCTCGGGGTTGAAATAGACCTCGCCACCTGCCCAAGGGCGCATGCCAAAGTAGCCTGTGAACGAGCCTGTATAGCTCTTATCGGTGTCCTGACCCAGCCGATACAGGGGCATGCCGGCCGCGTAGTGGGTGGTATTGAGCGTTGACGGGACTTTGTTGGCAAAGCTCGGGTGCTTTTGCCAAATGTAGGTGGCCTGGAATTTGGCTTGCAGGTTTTCAACACCGTCGTCCTCCGAGGCGCCCATGGCGAGCAGCGGCAAGCTGCACAGCACCATCGCGGCAGTTGTTCTGTTGGAGATGGCAAGCAGGTTGAGGTGACGGGTTGGAGACAAAAACAAGTTCAGCTTTCGATAGACGCGGGGCAAGCGCAGCACCCAGCGATGACAGGCGGTAGCTTATCGCAAGGCCGTGAAGGATTTAAGACACCGCAAAGCCCGTAGAATTCGGGCGATGTCCTACCTTGTTCTCGCCCGCAAATACCGCCCGAAAAACTTTTCGGAAATGGTGGGGCAAGAGCACGTGGTGCAAGCCCTTGGCAATGCCCTGACCACCCAGCGACTGCACCATGCCTACTTGTTCACCGGGACGCGTGGGGTCGGCAAAACCACGGTGTCCCGGATTTTGGCCAAATCGCTCAATTGCACGGGTGCTGACGGGCAGGGCGGTATCACGGCCAGCCCTTGTGGTGTCTGTGCCGCTTGCACGGACATCGACAGCGGGCGTTTCGTGGACTACACCGAGCTGGATGCGGCCTCCAACCGCGGCGTTGACGAAGTCCAGTCCCTGCTGGAGCAGGCGGTGTACAAGCCGGTGCAAGGGCGCTTCAAGGTCTTCATGATCGACGAGGTGCACATGC
>CAZHDP010000599.1:0-1992 GCA_964531605.1 uncultured Burkholderiaceae bacterium
TGACGGTGGGACGGTGGCCGCGGTTGCCGCCTTCGAGCTTGGCGCCGCTGTTCCAAGGTGCTTCGTACTCTTCGATTTCAAAACCGACTTTGCCGGGTTCGTTAGACCAACGCACGCCGTCGAAAATGAAGAATTCTGGCTCTGGCCCGAAGAAAGCGGTATCGCCCAGACCGGAAGCTTTCAGGTAGGCTTCAGCGCGCTTGGCGATGGAGCGTGGGTCGCGGTCATACGCTTTGCCGTCAGAGGGCTCCACCACGTCACACTGCAAGATCAGGGTGGTTTCTTCGAAGAAAGGATCGATGTTGGCCGTGTTGGGGTCAGGCATCAATTGCATGTCAGAGGCTTCGATGCCCTTCCAGCCAGCGATGGACGAACCGTCGAATGCGTGACCAGATGAAAACTTGTCTTCGTCGAAATGAGACACAGGCACAGTGACGTGCTGTTCTTTACCACGGGTGTCAGTGAAGCGGAAGTCAACAAACTTGACTTCGTTCTCTTTCACCAATTTCATGACGTCTGCGACGGTCTTTGCCATCAAAATCTCCTGGTGGGATGGTTACAAATAAGCGATACGGTGAAGGAATGCAGTTTCTGTGCCAAGCCTAGGCACCGATCCAGAAAACCATCAGCCCTCTATTTTGCCTTGAGTTGACCCTTTGGGTTCTGCTGCCAACAAGAACAGTTCAAATTTTGGAAACAGGCAACACATCGAATGCACCAATAATGTGCATTTACATTGAATGCACGCTGAAATCAAGAATTTCGCACCAATTCAGGGCCAAACTGAACCCCAAACTCGCGCAAACCAGCCAACAGCGCTGAGTACGCACCATCCACAAGCGCGGCAGGCCCTTTGACACCCAGCTCAATGTGTTTGCCATGCACAGGGTGGTCCACACTGGGCAAGCTGAACACTTTGACAGGGGAGTGGGCTTTTTCCACTGCCTCCATCAAAGGGGTCAGACTGGCCTCCATCCCCCCGTACACGACGATGGATTTTTCTTGCCAAGCCTGGCGATGAAAGAGCTCGGAGTACTGGGTGTCCAGCACCCATGCCACCATCGGCCAAGCCATGACCGGGAATCCAGGTACAAAATGGACGACCCCACCACCAGCCCCTTGACAGCTGAATCCCGCAATTTTGTTGTAAGGGTTGGGAATGATGCTGGCCCGCGCTGGAAAAACACCCATGTTGAGGCGGTGAATGTTGTCCGCGCGGTCTGGCTCGTAGGGCACGCCTTGCTCTTTGGCCACGTCCTGCATGCGCTCACGGATCAAGTCAGCAGCCTGTGGGTGCAAGACCATCGGGTCCCCCAAGGCTGTGCCGGCGCATTGGCGTGTGTGATCGTCTGGTGTGGCGCCTATGCCCCCAAACGAGAAAACGACGTCACCCGAAGCGAAAGCACGTTCAAGTGCCGCCGTGATGCGCGCTGGGGAGTCACCCACGTAGTCGGCATACGCCAACTGCAAACCCCTGGCCCCCAGGAGTTCTATGGTTTTGGACAGGTGCTTATCGGCACGCTTGCCAGAGAGGATCTCGTCACCGATGATGATCGCGCCAAATGCAGGCATCGAAGATGCAGCAGACTCAACGCTGTGGGGGGATTTGAGGGGGTTTGGTGTCATCTGCCAATGGTAAAGCTTGAGAAGCAGTGGTAGCCGAGGACACAGACACCGAAGGTACATCGCCAGGTGCACCGGGCGCGACAGGCGTCACCGACTCAGCCCTGAGTTGTGTCAACGCAGCCAAGGCGAAATGGGCAAACCACAATGACGAGAAAGCGAACACCAAGGTGTACATCCACATCGCAATCGGCACCAAGATCACAAACGCTGCGGCGAACATGGCCCCCGACGCCCACACCAAACTCGGTGCAGCCCCCAGGTAACCACAAGTGACGCCGATCAACAAAAGGCTCAAACGGTGCTGTTTGAAAATGGCGCGGCGCTCTTCTTTGCCGCTCATGCGTGCCACGTTCTGCTCGTAGTACG
>CAZHDP010000600.1:0-1991 GCA_964531605.1 uncultured Burkholderiaceae bacterium
CAGCGGGTCGGTGCACTGCTGGACGGGATGGTCAGCGACCGGGCTTTGCCCAAACTCAAGATCTATGACATGGAAGGGGTGATCCGCTATTCCAGCGTTCATGCCGAAATCGGACGCATCGAACGTGGCTCTGCACTGGACCGTGTTCTGCGTGACCGACAACCCACGGCCTTGCGGGTAGACCGCCCCGAAGGCCCTCAGTTTGAACTGTATGTGCATCTGCCGGGTACGAAGGAGGTTCCCGACATGGTGGTGGAGGTGTACGAGCCCAGTGCCTTCCTCGATAACACCTTGCAAAAGACTTTGATCCCTGCGGTGTTGCTGCCGTTGGTGACGCTCATGTTGATCTCTGGCTTGCTCGTCCATTTGGTGCGGCGTGCCCAATCACAACTGGAGACGCAAAAGTCGCAAGTCGAATCCTTGCAGGCCCGGCTGGAAAAACTGGTGTCCAACCGTGCTGCCATGGCGGTCAAGCAAGGGGTGAATCCTTGGAGTGAAGGTCGCGTGGTGGATGCCACGCTGTATTTTGCCGATGTGCGTGACTTCACCGGGTTTGCCGAAGTGAACCGCGCACAAACCGTCGTTCAATTGCTGAACCGACTCATCAGCATCCAGGTCAGCGCCATTGACCGTTTTGGTGGCGATGTGGACAAGATCATTGGCGACGCCGTGCTGGCCGTGTTCTCGGGCCCCGATCGGGCCGAGCGTGCGGTGTCGTGTGCCCAAGCCGTGTTGCAGGCTTGTGCTGAACAGACGGATTTGCCACGTGGTCTTGCCATTGGTGTGCACGATGGCGCGGTGATGGCGGGCACCATCGGTGCGCCCGACCGCCAGGACTACACCGTGATCGGTGATGCCGTCAATGTGGCCCAACGCCTGTGTACCTTGGCACGAACCGGCGAGCTGGTCACCGACACGCACACCCTGCAGCGAGCGGGCTTGCCGGAAGGATTTGATGTGACACAGCAGCATGTCGTCAAAGGCCGAACTGAGCCGTTGCGAACGCGCCGTTGGCAAGTCTGATACCACACGGGGCTGTGCCCCGTGTGGTGGTCACAGTGTGGGTGTTGCCAAGTAAGCAGCGATGTCACTGACGTCCTGCGTTGACAAGGTGCCCTTCAAAAAGCCCATGCCGCCAGTGTTGCCGTTGATGGCGTTCTGAATGGTGCTGGGCGAGTTCGCCCCCTTGAGAACTTTGCTGACATTGTTGACCGGTGCTGCGGTGTGGCACATCGCACAGTTGGTGCCATAGAGCACTTTGCCGTTGGCAGCGGATGTGGCGGGCGCAGGTGTCGGTGCGGGTGTTGGTGCAGGTGTCGGTGCAGGTGTCGGTGCGGGTGTTGGTGCAGGTGTCGGTGCGGGTGTTGGTGCGGGTGTCGGTGCAGGTGTCGGTGCGGGTGTTGGTGCGGGTGTTGGTGCAGGTGTTGGTGCAGGTGTTGGTGCAGGTGTTGGTGCAGGTGTTGGTGCAGGTGTCGGTGCGGGTGTTGGCGCAGGTGTTGGTGCAGGTGTTGGTGCAGGTGTCGGTGCAGGTGTCGGTGCAGGTGTCGGTGCAGCGCATGTCAACGTCGGGGTTTTGGTGCGGAGCACGCGGTCGCAGCTGTCGTCCACTTTGCCTGCGCTGCAGGCTGCGCGGGTTTCACTGTCGTCTGAGGCTTTGCCCAATTCGCTCAGGCGCGACAAAATTCTGGTGCGGTCATGGTCTTCCTGATGGGTGCTGTCGTCCTCATCGTCGTCGCAATGTGAATTGCCCCGGTGGGTGTTTTTGGACTTCTGCATGGCCAGCACCCACAGACGCGCCACCTCACCGGCTTTGCGGTGTCCTGCACTGTTGCCCCTGGCAGAGATGAAGTCGTCGAACACCGATACCGTGATGCCTGTTTGTGTTTTGACGTAGGTTTCTGCCTCGGTGCTGTTGCTTTTGGAGGATTCCATGTGGGTTTGCACCATCGTGGTCAGCGAAGGCGTCAAAAACGAAGACGGCAAATTTATGG
>CAZHDP010000601.1:0-1985 GCA_964531605.1 uncultured Burkholderiaceae bacterium
CACCAAGTGATACGCCGCCTGGGCCTGAGGATCCTGGAGAACCTCGTGCTCGATGACGTCCCCGAAGGCGACTACGAACTCATCGCCTTGCCCTTGAAACTGATGACGGCCGACGCATCCCCCGTGCGGGCTGTGTTGCGAACCCTGTAATTGACCTTCCAAAGCTACCACCATGACCACCTTGCAAGACTGCCTCGCCCTGGATGCCCAAGACCCTCTGCGTGAATTGCGCCAGCATTTCAGCTTGCCGCCCGGCGTGATCTACCTCGATGGCAATTCATTGGGCGTGATGCCCAAAGCTGCCCCCGCGCGCGTGGCGCAAGTGGTGACGCAGGAGTGGGGCACGGATTTGATCCGCTCCTGGAACACCGCAGGCTGGTTTGACATGCCCCAGCGCCTGGGCAACAAAATTGCACCCCTGATTGGCGCGCGCGCCGATGAGGTGGTCGCCACCGACAGCACGTCGATCAACCTGTACAAAGTGCTTCATGCTGCGCTTTTGATAGCAAACAATGAAAGTAATACGAGCGGTAAAGACCTGATTTCCTCTCAAAATCGGCGAACCACGGTGGTCTCGGAGCGCAGCAACTTTCCAACCGACCTCTACATTGCTGAAGGATTGTGTCAACAGTTCGGCCTGCAATTGAAACTGGTCGATGCCCAAGACCTCAGCGCTGCGTTGACACCCGACGTGGCCGTCTTGATGCTCACCCATGTGAACTACCGAACTGGCGCCATGCACGACATGTCGGCCATCACCGCAGCAGCCCATGCGGTGGGCGCACTCACGGTGTGGGACTTGGCCCACAGCGCGGGGGCCGTCCCGGTGGACTTGCATGGCGCGCAGGCTGACTTTGCCATCGGTTGCGGCTACAAGTACCTCAATGGCGGACCTGGCGCACCGGCCTTCGTGTGGGTCAACCCACGCCACGCCGACCGTTTTTGGCAACCCTTGTCAGGCTGGTGGGGCCACGCTGCCCCGTTCCAGTTCACGCCAGATTACCAACCGGCCAAAGGCATCAGCCGTTACCTTTGCGGCACCCAGCCGATGATCAGCATGGGCGCGCTGGAATGCGGGCTGGATGTTTACCAGGCGGCACAAAGCCTGGGGGGCATGGCAGCCTTGCGTACCAAGTCGCTGGCGCTGACGGACCTCTTCATTCAGCTGGTGGAGGCACGCTGTGCAAACCACGGCCTGGGCTTGGCAACGCCACGCGAGCACGGCCAGCGTGGCTCGCAGGTGTGCCTGACCCGCACTGGGGCGGACGGTGCTCAAACAGGCCCCAGCAGCGGCGCCTAAGCCATCGTGCAGGCGCTGATTGCACGCGGGGTGATCGGTGACTTCCGTGCGGGTGACAACCTGCAAGCCGACATCCTGCGCTTTGGGTTCACGCCGCTTTACATCGGGTTTGAGGACGTGTGGCAGGCCGTCGAACACCTGCGCCAGGTGCTCGACAGTGGTGAATGGCAACGCCCAGAGTTCAACCGCCAACACGCGGTGACCTGACCTTAAGCGACTTTGAATCCCGGTTAACACAGGAAGACCGCCATGTCCTCATGCCCTTTTGCTGGCAGCAGCAACCCACATCCCTCAAGCCTTGCGGCGTCACCCACGACGCGCCCTGAAGACATCGTTCACCAAGAAAAAGCACAGCTCGACTTCAGCCGTGACATGAGCTACGGTGACTATTTGCAATTGGACGCGGTGCTGACCGCTCAAAAGCCCTTGTCACCGGCACACGATGAGATGCTCTTCATCGTGCAACACCAGACCAGCGAACTGTGGATGAAACTGATGCTGCACGAACTTGGGGCGGCCATCCAGGACATCGCGCAAGACCAATTGGGCAACGCGTTCAAGAAGTTGGCCCGCGTGAGCAAGATCATGGAGCAATTGGTTCACGCATGGGATGTGCTGGCCACCATGACGCCGCCCGAATACAGCGCATTGCGACCTTACCTGGCCAATTCCAGTGGGTTCCAAA
>CAZHDP010000602.1:0-1969 GCA_964531605.1 uncultured Burkholderiaceae bacterium
GGCTGTGTCGACGGCCGGGCTGGGCCTGGACACCACGGGTTTTGTGACGAAACCGAGTGGCCCTGCCAGTCAGCGACCGGGCGATTTGATCAAGCTCATGGGTTTGTCAGAGGTGCCCAACTTTTGGCGCCCCCAGCCAGATGTGGAAGTGCCCGTGACCACCACGCAGACCACGGCTGAGCCTGCTGCAGGTGGCTTGTTGGGTGATGCGGCGGCACCGCCAGTTACCTTGATCGGTACATCGTATTCACTCAGAGGCAACTTTCACGGCTACCTGCAAGAAAGCCTGTCTGCCAAAGTGCTGAACACCGCCAAAGACGGCGGCGGTTTCTTGCAATCGGCCACCGAGTATTTCAACGACGAGGCCTTCAAAGCCAACCCGCCCAAGCTGGTGATTTGGGAGTTGCCTGAACGCTTTTTGTCGGCACCGTTGGAGGGCAAAGAGGCCGGGTGGCTCGCCACGGTGGGCCTCAGGCCCTGAAGGGTCTGGCCCCCGCAATGAAGCCTTGCGACAGGCCAGCTGTCAGTCCGGCTGGATGTTGGCCGTCTTGACCACCCGGTTCCATTTGGCGATTTCGGCGCTCAACAGTTTGCCAAACTGGTCTGCCGTGGTCGGTGCGGCCTCTGCGCCCACATCCATCAGGCGTTGCCTGACATCGGCTTGTGCCAGCGCTTTGGCAATGTCTGCGCTGAGTTTGGCTGTGATGTCTTTGGGCACACCGGCAGGGGCAACAAAGCCGGCCCAAGAGTAGGCCTCGTAACCCGGCAGGCCCGATTCTGCGATCGCTGGAACACCGGGCACCAGGTCAGAGCGTTGGGCGTTGGCAATGCCCAGCGCACGCACCCGTCCGGTTTTGATGTGTTGCAAGGCGGTCGGGGCATCGCTGAACATCAAATTCACTTGGCCACCGAGCAAATCGGTCATGGCGGGTGCACTGCCTTTGTAGGGGATGTGCTGCAGCTCGGTGCCTGCTTGCATGTTGAACAACTCACCTGCCAAGTGGGTACCGCCCCCATTGCCAGACGAGCCAAACGACAACTTGCCCGGGTTCTTTTTGGACAGTGCAATCAACTCGCTGACCGTGGCGGCCGCGACGGCTGGATGGGCCACCAAAATGATCGGGAAGCGTGCGCCAAAGGTGAGGGGCACAAAGTCCTTTTCGATGTCGTAGCTCAGCTTGGGCTTCATCGCCGGCCACACCGAGTGATGGATGGCGCACACGAAGACCGTGTAACCGTCAGCAGGGGCTTTGGCCGCAGCCTCGGCACCCACCATGCCGCCCGCACCTGCACGGTTGTCGATGACGACTTGCTGTCCCCATTGCTCAGAAAGCTTTTGAGCCACGATGCGTGCTGTGGTGTCCACGGGGCCGCCCGGTGGGAAGGGCACGATGAACCGCACCGGCTTGGCCGGAAACTGTTGCGCCAAGCTGGGCAGGGCTGCACCGCCCAAGGCCGCTGCAGTGAGCGCGAGGGTGGCTCTGCGTGACAGGTTGAGTGACGGGGGGCGCGAGGCTTGATGGTCTTGGATGTCGGTCATGGCTTACCCGTGGCGAATGGCGACGGTTTTGAGCGTGGTGAAACCCAGCAGGGCTTCAAGGCCTTTTTCGCGGCCATAGCCCGATGATTTCACACCACCGAAAGGCAACTCCACGCCACCGGCTGCGCCATAGTTGTTGATGAACACTTGGCCGCTCTGCACGCGTTTGGCCATGCGGAACTGGCGGCCGCCGTCTTGCGTCCAAATGCCTGCGACCAAGCCAAAAGGGGTTGCATTGGCTTGGGCCACGGCCTCGTCCTCATCGTTGAACGCCATGGCACACAGCACCGGGCCAAACACTTCTTCTTGGGCAAGGCGGTGCATCACCGGCACATCGCGCAAGAGGGTTGGTGCTTGGTAGTAACCGGTTTCGGGCGCTTCGTCCACGATTTGACCTTGGGCCACCATGGGACTATTGGCCACTTGGGC
>CAZHDP010000603.1:0-1968 GCA_964531605.1 uncultured Burkholderiaceae bacterium
CGCACAATTGATTGGTAACCCAGCGTGGTGTGCGTTTTCATGATCTCAAATTCCTCTGGCGTCAGTGGCCCGGGTTTGAGCAATATGTTGTCCGGGATGCCCACTTTGCCGATGTCATGCAGCGGCGCAGACTTGAACAACAAGTCAATGCTGTGGTCGTCCAGTTGGGCGCTGAAGCGAGGGTGCGATTGCAACGCTTGCGCCAATCGCTGTACGTAGCGCTGGGTGCGCAAGATGTGGTTGCCGGTCTCGTTGTCTCGGGTTTCGGCCATGGACGACATGGCCAGCACCGTCACATCCTGAATGCTTTCGATCAGCTGGGTGCGGCGAGCCACTTCGCATTCCAGGTAGGTGTTTTGGTCGCGCAGGATGTCGGCAGAGGCTTTCAACGCCAAATGGGTTTTCACCCGCGCCAGGACGATGGGCGGGCTGATGGGCTTGGTGATGTAGTCCACGGCACCCAATTGCAAGCCTCGTGCTTCGTCCTCAATTTCTGACTTGGCCGTCAAAAAAATGACGGGAATGTCTTGCACCACAGCTTGGGCCTTGATTTTTTCAAGCACCTCAAAACCGTCCATGCCCGGCATCATGATGTCCAGCAAGATCAGGTCTGGCAGAGGTTTGCCTTCCAATAATTTCAATGCGCGCTCACCTCTGTTGGCCACCATGACCTGGTAGGTGTCTTGCAGCAATGAGGTCATCAGCATCAGGTTTTGTGCTGTGTCATCGACCACCAGGATGATCGGTTTGCCAAGGTTGTCAGAGGTGGATGGCATAGAGGGGCTCAATGGCTCATGTTCATGAGGGGCATGACCCTGCGCAAGATGCCCAGGGCTTCCTCGAATTCGAAATCATCCAGCGCAGTTTCGTAGCGTAAAAACTCAACGCCCATGGCTTGTTGGAGTGTTTGACGGTGGTCTGCAAACAGGCTGATGACACTGGCATCCCCCCGAGTGAGCAACGTCACCATGTCGGCACAAACGACCGCTGCATTGGCCATGTCTGCATCGGCACCTGTGGCCTGGGGAGGCAGGGTGCCGGGCTCACGGTTCAAGAAGCCGCTGAGGGCCAGCACGGTGTCATCCAGGGCTGCGGACAGCGCCTGCATGGCTTGGTTGAACGCCAATTCATTCTGTGTCCCCTGGGGCGGGTGGCGTTGTTTGATCGCCGATTCCACTTCCTCAGACAAAGTCTGGATGCGAACAGCGCCTATGCTGCCAGCCGTGCCTTTCAGCGTGTGGGCCAAGCGCTCGGCCAAAGCCCAATCTTGTTGACCGACAGCCTGTTGAATTTGCGCCACTGACGTGGCTTGTTTGTCTGTGAATTGCTTCAGTATGCTTCGGTAAAAGTCAGTTTTTCCCGAGCAGCGTCTCAGGCCCAATGCCGGGTCAAAACCAGGGATCAGGCGCAGCGCGTCGAGTTCGTCAGCCCCTGGCGATACAGCCTCGCCACGACCATGTGTGGGCATGGCCTCTGCGCGTGCAGGCGCCGTTGCAGTGTGCTTGGCTGGAATCCATCGGAGCAGTGCGCGCCACAGTTGCTCAGGGTCGATCGGTTTGGAGACGAAATCGTTCATGCCGGCATCCAAGCAACGTTGCCGGTCTTGGGTCATGGCATTGGCAGTCATGGCGACCACCGGCAAGGTGGTCAGGCCCAGCTGGGTGCGAATCGCTCGCGTGGCTTCCAAGCCGTCCATCACCGGCATCTGCATGTCCATGAGCACCAGTTCAATCGAGCCCAGGTCTTTGAGTCGCTCAAGCGCCAGTGCGCCGTCGTCAGCAGTTTCCACGGTGAAGCCCGCATCGCGCAGCAACTCACCCCCCACCTGGCGGTTGATTTCGTTGTCGTCGACCAACAAGATGTGTGCGCCATGGATGGTTGAGAGCGCATCCTCCATGAGGCCGACGTTCGAAGCAGTGGATTGCCCAACATTTTGGTGGCGCTCACCTTGCAGCGCACGCATGACCG
>CAZHDP010000604.1:0-1967 GCA_964531605.1 uncultured Burkholderiaceae bacterium
GGCCCCAATGGCGCAGGCAAAACCACCTTGATCAACTTGCTGACGGGGGTATTGCAGCCCACGTCTGGCCGAATCAGCTTGCTGGGGCAAGACATCACTCACCTCTCGCCGCACGAGCGGGTGCAACGTGGCATGGTGCGCACGTTCCAGATCAACCAGTTGTTTGACAGCTTGACGCCCTTGGAGACGCTGGCGCTCACAGTTTCAAGACAAAAAGGCCTGTCCCGGCAATGGTGGCGTGCCTTGGGTGCTAGCAAAGATGTAGCAATCAGGTGTGAGCAACTGTTGACGCAGTTTCATTTGACCGACGTGATGAAACAGCCAACCCGCGAGTTGGCCTATGGCAAGCGCCGCCTGCTGGAGATTGCCGTTGCACTGGCTTGTGAACCCCGAGTGTTGCTGCTCGACGAACCTGTGGCGGGCGTGCCGGCGGGTGAGCGCGAAGAGTTGCTGCGCACGGTGGCTGCGTTGCCGGAGGACGTGTCGGTGCTGCTGATCGAGCACGACATGGACTTGGTGTTCAGCTTTGCCAAACGCATGACGGTGCTGGTGAATGGTGCCGTGTTGACCGAGGGTGACCCTGCGGCCATCGCTGACGATCCCCGCGTCAAAGCCGTTTACCTGGGTCAGGGGGATGCCCATGCCTGAGTTGCTTCACGTCGATCACCTGAGTGCCGGTTACGGCGAGGCCGTGGTGTTGAACGAGGTGTCTTTGTCGCTCCCAGAAGGCGAAACTCTGGCCTTGTTGGGGCGCAATGGCACGGGAAAGACGACGCTCATCAACACCTTGGCCGGGGCCACGCGCCAGCATGGCGGTCGCATCCGTTTGGGTGAGGTTGACCTGCACCGTTTGCCGTCCCATGCCAGAGCGGCGGCTGGCATTGGGTGGGTGCCCCAAGAGCGAAACATCTTCAAATCGCTTACCGTGCATGAGAACCTGACCGCCGTGGCCCGACCAGGTCGCGGCCAAGCCCACGCTTGGACGCCCGCGCGGGTGTACGACATGTTTCCCCGCCTGGCCGAGCGTCGGGGCAATTTGGGCACGCAACTCTCGGGCGGCGAGCAGCAAATGTTGGCCGTGGGGCGGGCCTTGGTGCTCAACCCGCGGCTGCTGCTGCTGGACGAACCCTTGGAAGGTCTGGCTCCGATCATCGTGGAAGAACTGCTCAAAGCGATTGCGCGGATCACACGGGAAGAAGGCCTGAGTGCCATCATCGTAGAGCAGCACCCTCAGGCCATCCTGGCCATTTCGCACCGGGTGGTCGTGCTTGACCACGGCTCAGTCGTTCACGCTGGGGATGCTGTCGCCTTGCGCACCCAACCTGACATGCTGGACCGTTTGTTGGGGGTGTCGCGGGAACCTCGTGCTATAGACGTTTAGTTTCAACGGGCTTTAGGTGGCGTTGCACCCAAACTGTCAGGATTTGTAAGAATCGTGTCAACTGGGGAATGGCAAGGCTTTTGCTTTGGCGTTGCCGAGGTCATGTACCTGGAGCCGTTATCAACTTCGCTGACACGATTTCCGGCAAGCGACTGCGCTTGCGCTGGTGGCTCACTGTGCTGGTGTTGGCCACAGCCGTGCCCATGATCGGTTTGCTGGCGTACAACGTCCACCGTGAAGCGCAGCTGGCCATCGACCGTGCGCAACGCTTGTCGGTGTCGATGGCAGAAGTGGGTGTCAACCAGACGCTGGCTTTCCTGGAATCCCATGAAAAAGTGTTGGCCACGCTGGCCGAACGCCCCCTGGTGCGGGCGATGGATCCTGCGCAGTGCGATCCGAGTTTTCAGGTCATCCTGGGCCTGCGCCCTTACCTGGCGAACGTGGCAACGGTGGACCGCAACGGGCTGTCTGTGTGCACCGTGGTCAAACTACCTGATGGCTCGCGGCGCAACATTGGGCAGCCCGCATGGTTGCTTGAGTTGTTGCAGCGCAAGGGCTTTGTGGCGGGCAAGGTGCAAAAGGGCAT
>CAZHDP010000605.1:0-1959 GCA_964531605.1 uncultured Burkholderiaceae bacterium
GCGGACCTGACGCGCCACGCTGTGCTTTCAGGGCCATGGCGTGCGGTTGCCGGTGCCCCCCAAGGTGTTGCTAGCGGCCTGCTTTGTTGGTTTGCTGGGCAGCGTTGATCACCATCATGTCGAGGTCCACGGTTTTGAAGGGTGCTGGCACGTATTGCAGGGCATCGGGGTTGGCACACACGGCCAGCGCACACAGCCTGATGGTCATCCATTGACTCGGGACTTTTGCCAACAATGCGCCGTGACCGGTTTGCACGGCGCGTTCGCACATGGACAACGTTTTGTGGTGGTCAGGTATCCACATGAAATTGAAGGGGTTGTGGTTGAACGCAGCCTGGCTGACGGCGGGCGTGATGGCACTCGACGGCGCCTGGTACA
Source organism: uncultured Burkholderiaceae bacterium (assembly GCA_964531605.1). GTDB lineage: Bacteria > Pseudomonadota > Gammaproteobacteria > Burkholderiales > Burkholderiaceae_C > Defluviibacillus. The sequence goes on from CAZHDP010000605.1 coordinate 379, forward strand.
GCGGTACACCAGCCCGGAGGGCGGCCAGGCATACCGCTTCAGTCAGGAAGCATGCCCAGACTGCTTTGAACGTGTCGACTACGTCTTTCAAGGCCGCCGGACGATGGCGATTGACCATGTCCTTCCAATCGGCATGGCGCCCATGAAGGGCTCTGGCCGCCTGGAAGACGCGTTGGGTAAACAGGTGTGCTGGCACGCGCTCACACGCGGCCAAGCTGTCAGCGATCACGGTCAATGCGGCCCGTTCGGTCTGGAACTCCCGTGGGACGCTGTCGGCCTCGTTGTTCAACATGGCGGCGGCAGCGGTCAGGTCGTTTTGCCATTGCACGGGCAAGCTTGAAAAAGCGGCACCGTTGTGCCTGACCAGTGCAAATGTCAGCTCGTCGTCCAGCAGCGCTTCTGGAATCCAGTGGCTGGCGGTGCCATTCAGGGCCGCTGTCAAACACACTTGGCGGCTTCGCAGAGACAGGGGGACGAACGCCAAGGCTTTGCCATCTTGTTGACAGGCTGCTTCACACAGGGTTGCATCTCGAAGTGACATGGGAATGTGCTGGAGCATTTGCCCGGACAAGCGAACCGCCTGGAGGCACAGCGCGGGTGTGCGGAGTGGCTCGGGCACACTGCCTAAACTGGAGGGAGCCATGCGGATCAAGCTCAGCCAGTCGTCTTCGGTGCGTTCAGCGGGATGCTTCAATTGCGGCTTGAACACGGACTCGCCTTCGCACAGGCGGTCCACCACATCCAACCAGCGCTGAAATGACGGTTCAAAAAAAGCGTGCAATTCAAGGTGAACCGGCCGTTGTGCGTTGTCGATGTCCAAAAACGCAATGTCGTCTGGGTCAAACACGTCCTCTTGCCATTGGGTGCGGATGTCCCCCTGCACGCTCAGCGACAGGCTTTCGTTGACCAGCACGGGGGCTGTCAGTGCCCCACCAACCTCCATGACGCCCTCGAACCCGTGCGTGTAGGTCACTTCACGGAGTGTCATGTCGGATCGGACGTGGATTTCAGCGCCGCCGCAAACCGCATGCAATGCACTCAGTGACCCCATGACGCACAGGAATGCCCCGCCCAGCGGATCTCGGTTGACCAACGCTCCTGCGATCGTCAGGCTGCCTGTGACAACAAGCCCACTGATGCGGGTTTCTCGACGGATACCCCCCAAAGCCTGACCATCATCCCAGCCTGCCGTTCGGTCCAAGATGAGGTTGCCATCAATGAACGCGTCTCCTTCGCAGACCATGATGTGCGAACCACGGACATGGTGTTCATATTGCCAGTTATTGAAGGAGTGCAAAAGCGAGGCCAAACCCCATCGCTTTGAAATGTCAGATTCAGGGTAAGTGGGGAACATGCGAAGGCAACAAAGATAGCCTTGCATTTGACGTCTCAAGGAGCGATGAGACTTGCCAAAAACTTCACAAATATGAGTGATTCAGATGTTCATATTGACCGACAGCTGTCTGCGTCGGCCTGTCTGATCGCGATTGAGGTGCGGCAAAAAAGCGTCATGATGAGGATCCAAGCCGCCGTGGCCGCAACGGACACTGACAAACCGAATGTTTCAGCGTCTGTACTCAT
>CAZHDP010000606.1:0-1953 GCA_964531605.1 uncultured Burkholderiaceae bacterium
CGTTCTCGTCACGCTTGATGAAGGTGCGCTTCTTGCGCACTTCCACTTGAATGGTTCGGGCACGGCCCGTGCCATCAGCTTGCTTGATTTCGCTGGTGGATTTTTTCACCAACGTGATTTTTTTACGCTCGGCCGTGGCTGTGCCATGGCTGGCTTGCAAATAGCTCAACAATTTTTGTTTGTCTGCTTCAGACAACGCATCGTTGGCAGAAGCCTTGGTGACCCCTGCGGATTTCAGCTGATCGAGCAAAGTGTCGGTGGATTTTTTGAGTTCATTAGCGAACTCGGCAACTGTCGTACTGGACATGTGTTGTGCAACCTTTCATGACCGTTACGCTTGAGAGCCAGAACCACTGGTAAACCAGTGTTCGCGGGCTTTCATGATCAGCGTTTTGGCTTCGTCAGCAGACTGGCCGGTGATATCTGTAAGTTCGTCCACGGCCAAATCGGCCAGGTCGTCACGGGTGTGGACACCACCTTCGGTCAGGCGGGCGATCAACTCAGGCGACAAGCCTTCAAGATCACGCAAGTCCTGCGAAACTTCTTCCACACTTTCTTCGCGGGCGATTTCCATCGTCAGCAAAGCATCTTTGGCGCGAGCGCGCAGTTCATTGACGGTGTCTTCGTCAAAGCTCTCAATTTCCAGCATTTCCTGCAGCGGCACGTAAGCCACTTCTTCGAGGCTGGTGAAGCCTTCGGCAAACAGGATGTCGGCGATTTCTTGATCGACGTCGAGCTTTTCCATGAACAACTTGCGGATCGTTTCCGTCTCGTTGGCCTGCTTCTCAGCAGACTCGGTCGCGTCCATGATGTTGATCTTCCAGCCGGTCAGGTCAGAGGCCAAGCGCACGTTTTGACCGCCACGGCCAATGGCCATCGCCAGGTTTTCTTCGTCGACCACGACGTCCATCATGTGCTTTTCTTCGTCCACAACGATGGAAGACACATTGGCTGGCGCCAGCGCACCGATCACGAACTGCGCGGGATCTTCGCTCCACAGCACAATGTCAACGCGCTCGCCGGCCAATTCATTGGTCACGCCATTGACACGGGTACCGCGCACACCCACACAGGTGCCGATGGGGTCCACGCGTTTGTCGTGCGACAACACGGCGATCTTGGCGCGAGAGCCTGCGTCACGGGCGCAGGATTTGATTTCAAGCAAACCTTGCTCGATCTCAGGCACTTCCTGGCGGAACAACTCGATCATGAACTCAGGGGCACTGCGCGACAAAATGATCGGTGCGCCACGCAGCGTCAGGTCCACTTCCATGATCATGGCGCGAACGCGGTCACCGGTGCGGAAGTTTTCCTTGGGGATCATTTCGCTGCGACGCAAACGGCCTTCGACCCGGCCGCTTTCCACAATGATGTCGCCTTTGTCCATGCGCTTGACGGTGCCAACAAAAATCTTGTCGCCGCGGCTCATGAAGTCGTTCAGCAACATCTCGCGTTCAGCATCGCGGATCTTTTGCAGAATGACTTGCTTGGCAGCCATGGCACCGATCCGGCCGATGGGCACCGACTCAACGCCCTCTTCGATGTATTCGCCTTCTTCGACGTCAGGCACGCGGTCGCGTGCATCCATCAGCAGCTCTTCAGCGTCTGGGTTTTGCAGACCTGCATCATCAGGCACCACCAACCAACGACGGAAAGTCTCGTAGTTGCCGCTGTCACGGTCAACCGCCACGCGGATGTCCACTTCAGCACCCGCGTACAGCTTTTTGGTTGCCTGGGCCAGTGCAGACTCAACGGCACCAAACACCACATCGCGCTCGACGTTTTTCTCGCGCGAGATGGCTTCCACCAACATCAACATCTCTCGATTCATGCCACCACTCTCCTACTCTGCTTGCGGCGTGCCGGTACGGCCACGACCTTTGAAATCAACAATCGGTGCGAGCCGCGCATCACGCAACTCGTCCTGGGTAAATCCCAGGGCTTGCAGGGGCG
>CAZHDP010000607.1:0-1944 GCA_964531605.1 uncultured Burkholderiaceae bacterium
ATCGGCCAGCCGATTTGGTTCGCGATGTCGCGGAAGAGGGCATGGATAAAGCGGTTCTGGAGGTCGGAGCGCTGCTTGCGAGCCGGGCGCGCTGCGCCTTGCCGGCTTCCATCAAACGAGCGAACTCGGTCGGCGCTTCGGTCTTGAGCTTGAGTATCCATGGGCGGTTATCCTCTCGCCACCTGTCCAATTCGTCATTCGACCGCGCGAGGGGGAGCATCGCTATGGCGATGTCCACCAGCGCGGCGGCGTTCATCCCGCCAGCGCCTTCAGGCGATCCTCGTAGAGCTTGTTGACGCCCAGGCCGTCGCTCTTGCTGATCGCCCAAAGCTCGCGGATGCCGGCCGAGTTGGTCTCACGCCACCACTTCAGTTCGGCGGCGATCTCGACGGAGGCGATATGCTTTGCCGCCTCGTCATAGAGCTGGCCTGCCGGCACGTAGACGATGGGGTCGCCTACCTTCCAGATGATCGGGACGGAGCGGGTCGCGCCGACCAGCTTGAGGCGCTTTTCCTGCTCGAATTGCGCGATGGCGTCGGTCGGCGTGATGTCCGTCATCGGCTGTTCCATTTCTTCCGGCGAATAGATGCCGGACAGGTCCTCGGGCCAGCCCTTGCGGAGCGCCTGTGCTTCGGCGCACTTCGCCAGCATGACATGCGGCATCCGATACCAGTTGCCCTTCTTGTCGATCTCGAAACGGCCTGTCGGCACGCGCTTCCCGCTCTCGTTCGGCGCCCAAATCTCCTTGAGCGGCGCGAACTCGTTCCAGTAGGCGACTCCGACAACCGGATGCCACTCGTTGCCATGTCGCTTGAACGCCTTCACTGTGGCCTTCACGAAGCCCCGGGGGTTGGTTTCCGGGTCCTTGGCGGCGTCGTCCGTCACGAACACCGGCTCATCATTGTCCGGCCTGTAATCGCCGTTGCGGGCGGCCACGGCGCGGAAGCCGTCGATCCCGGTGATGAACGCCACCTTGCGCTTCTCGGCGTTGTCCTTGCTGTAGACCAGGCAGTAGAGCTGCTTGCGGAACGGATCGAGCCCGGCGCGCTTGGCGATCTCGATGAACATATTGAACTCGTCCGGCGTGGTGTCGGCGGCCACCGTGCGGCGGATCAGCGACAGTTGGGCCGGGTCGTAATCGCGCGGCCGAAGCGGCGCGGGCATCTGCAGCGGAACGACATTGCTCATGACTTCCTCACTTCACGCGAATCGAAAGGGTGATGCCGCCATTACCCAGCGTCGCGCCGGGGATGATCTCTCCCGCTCGCAGGCAGGACGCCAGTTCGGCCTTGTCCAGCTTCGGGTCCTGCGGCTTCCAGAACCGGGCCGGGATTTCCGACTCGTCCGTGATGCGCGCCTGTGCCGGCGTCGGCTTGACCGTCAGGGTGCCGAGCGGGCTGCGGATGGTTGGCACGCCAGCTCGTTCCATTGCCATCAGGATCAGGTTGCGGCGGGTCTCGATGCTCTTCTCCATCCGGCCCTTGCGCGTGCCGAGTTCCGCGAGCTTGGCCTTCAGGCCCTCCAGCAACGCCTCGTCCTCGTGGATTTCCTCGAGCACGACGCAGCAGGCTTCCGCCAGGTTCGTCTCGCCCTCGATGGTGTCGAGGATCAGCGCCGGATCGTCGGCGTGTTCGGCGAGCGCCTTTCGTATCTCCACCGCGCGGTTCAACTCCGTGCCGATCTTGCGGACGGTCATCGACCTGCGGTCGGGCAGGGCGTCAGGCATATTCGATCCTCTCAGTTGATGGGGATGGGGTGGGCTTCGGCACTGGCACCCGGCCATGCTCTCGTATGGCTTCTGCCAATGCCTCTGCTGCGTCGTTCGCGCGGCCTGAATGGAGCAGCGCCAGGGCTTCAAGCAGCTCGTAGAGGAGCAGCGGGTTCATGGCTCGTCTCCGTAGGCTTGCGCCCATTGGAAAAGACAGTCCTCGCAGAGGGCCTCGC
>CAZHDP010000608.1:0-1941 GCA_964531605.1 uncultured Burkholderiaceae bacterium
GCCCACCTGCATCTGGAATCCCAACGATGCGTTGATCGGTTTTACCAACCTTGGTGAAGTGTGGAACAAATCGCTCCCATACTTTCGATATCAACAGTTTGGCTGGCGTCGAGGTGAGCCATCGATCCAGCGACGCAATGATGTCTGGATCCGCATGAGACGCCAGCAGATAGGTGAGTTTCTGCGGCGAGAAATGCCGCGACATCGTCAAATACAGTTCGTTGAATGCCAAATTGCCACCTGGGTCAATGATGGCACCAGTGCCGTGGTCAACGATCAAAAATTGATTGGATTGAACCGCCTGTCCGTGTTCTTCTACTAAATCACAGAACATGAGACAGGCGTGCGTGCTGTCCCGATAAAGCTCAATCGGCATCTCTCCCCCTGATGTGTATGCAGTCGGCGCGACTGTACGTTCAAACCAGCATGCCGACTTTGCGCCAAGTCAAGAGTGCACAACAAGTCTGGATCGTGCTGCCGCTTGTCTTGAGAGAAATTAACGGTGCTCTGCCTTCTGGTCATCCACGCTGGCGCTGGCGGCACCCAACGGTCGAGCTGCGCCAATGGATGGGGTGAGCGTTTGAGGGAGCGTCGCCCTTTGTTGGGCAGCAGGCTCCGTCGGTAAATACAGGTTGCCCTTTTGTCCACAGGCAAGCAGCATGATCGCACTGACCATGACAGAACCACACAGCGCTAAAATTCGGAGACTGTTCAACATGGTGAAATTGTAATGACTGACCTTGAGTTTTTGGACCGCGCAGAGGCGCTGCTTCGCTCCGTTGAGTCCGCTTGTGATCAGTTCAATGACACAACCGATGCTGACATTGACAATCAACGTGTTGGTGGAATGATCACATTGACGTTCCCTAATCGCCGTCAAATTGTGATCAATTTGCAAAAGCCATTGCATGAGGTTTGGTTGGCCGCACGCTCAGGTGGGTATCACTTCAAATGGGCGACTGAGAGCTGGCGAGACACCAAAGATGCCGACAGCGAGTTTTTTGCACGACTGAGCCAGGAGGCATCAGAGGCAGCAGGCACTGCCCTTGCGTTCGTTGCGATGTGAGCACGATCAATTCTTGAACAGATCAAGGATGCGTTTTTTTTCGTCGGCAGGTGGCAAGGCCTGAGGTGCCGAGTCTGACGGGCTGGTATTTTTATCTTCCAGTCCCAGGGTGTTTACTCCTCCTCTGTTCACGTAGTCGTCATACAGCCAATCGCCTCCAATGTTGACCACATGTTCAGGAGGTTGGTAGTCGTATACGGGGACGCCTTTCAACGCTGTTTGCATGTAAGCGATCCATATGGGCAAGCTCAACCCGCCACCCGTTTCGTTGTCCCCCAGCTTGCGGGGAGTGTCGTAGCCCATCCAAACGACGGCCGCCAGCGTCGGTTGAAAACCTGCAAACCAAGTGTCAATGGCGTCATTGGTCGTGCCTGTTTTACCAAACAAGTCTGTACGTCCAAGCTGTTGTTGGGCTTTTGCCGCGGTGCCGCTTCGTGCCACTTCTTGCAGCAAACTGTTCATGACGAAAGCATTCCGTGCGGGGATGGCTCGGGAACTCTCATCGCGGGATGTGGGTTTGATGTCGACCAGTACTTTGCCTTTTTGATCGGTGATTTTGGTGATCAGGTACGGGTTTACGCGAAAACCACCGTTGGCAAAAACAGCGTATGCCGTGGCCATTTGCATGGGGGTGACGGAGCCCGCACCCAATGCCATGGTCAGGTAAGGGGGATGCTTCTCTGCTTCAAAGCCAAAGTTTGTGGCCCATTCCTGTCCGTACTTGGTGCCGATCGATTGCAGGATCCGTATCGACACCATGTTTTTCGATTTCTTCAGTGCCGTTCTCAAACTCATTGGGCCATCAAATTTGCCATCGTAGTTTTTGGGTTCCCATGGCTGTCCTCCTGTTACGCCGCCATCAAAGAACAACGGTG
>CAZHDP010000609.1:0-1937 GCA_964531605.1 uncultured Burkholderiaceae bacterium
TCCCGCAGTTTTTAGATCCAGCGACGCCGTTTGTGCCGCAGTTTGCCGTTTTGGCTGGCACGTTTGTCGCTTGTGAATTCGGGGTGCTCAGCCTTGCCAGCGTGTTCACCGCGCGCGTTGGGCCATGGCTGCGGGTGTCTGGCCGAGCACGATGGTTCAACCGCGTGAGCGGTGGCCTGTTCACAGGCATGGGAGCATTGCTGCTCACCCTGCGACGGCAGGCCTGAACGGGCCTGCGCAACCCACCACTCCCGGTAAACACAGGTTTTGTCAGGATGACGTTCGCCACTTTTTTGATCCAATTGCTCAACAGCGTGCAGTATGGGCTGTTGCTGTTCATGCTGGCCGCAGGTTTGACGCTGATCTTCGGCATCATGGGCGTGGTCAACTTGGCCCACGGCAGCTTTTACATGCTGGGGGCATACCTGGCTTACGCGTTGTCAGCACAGTTTGGCAGCCTGACCTTGGCCATCATCGGCGGCGCGGTGATCTCTGTGGTGTTTGGGCTGGCGTTGGAATGGCTGTTGTTTCGGCACTTCTATCACCGAGACCACCTTGACCAGGTGTTGCTGACGTTCGGGCTGATTTACATCTTTGAAGAGTTGCGATCCATGCTCTGGGGCGACGATGTGCACGGGGTTGCCATTCCGGCCGCCCTGGAATGGTCCATCCCCCTCACCGACACCTTGTCTTATCCGGCCTACCGTATTTTCATGTCGGTGGTGTGCTTGGCACTGGCTGGAGGCCTGTACCTGTTGATCTCTAAAACCCGCTTGGGCATGAAGATCCGCGCCGGCGCCTTCAACCGCGACATGGCCGAGGCGCTGGGCATCAACAGCAAGCTGATCCAAGCCATTGTGTTTGCGTTGGGCGTAGGCCTGGCGTCTGTGGCGGGCATGATCGCGTCGCCCGTGGCCAGCGTGTACCCCAACATGGGCTCGCAAGTGCTCATCATGTGCTTCGTGGTGGTGGTGATCGGTGGCATCGGCTCGGTGCGCGGTGCCCTGATTTCAGCACTGCTGGTGGGCTTGGTCGACACCTTTGGCAAGGTGTTGCTGCCCTCCATGTCGGGCATGCTGGTCTACATGCTGATGGCCGCGGTGCTATTGTGGAAACCCGAGGGTTTGTTCAAATCATGAGTTCCCCCAAAGCCAACCTTGAAACATTGCCCCGCAGCGCGCGGGTGGTACTGGCCTTGGGCCTCATCGCACTGGTGGCCTTCCCGTTTGTCGGCACCGATTTCTACACCCAGATGGTCACACGCATGATGATCTTGGCCATCTTTGCGATGAGCCTTGACTTGCTGCAAGGCGTGACGGGCATGGTGTCGTTGGGACACGCGGCGTACTTTGGGCTGGCTGGTTACGCCCTCGCCTTCCTCACACCCCAGGGCGAGCCGGTGAGCTTGTGGTGGACCTTGCCCGTGGCGGTGGCTACATCGGCGTTGGCGGCCTTGGTGATCGGTTTTTTTGTGGTCCGCACCCATGGCATTTACTTCATCATGGTGACCATGGCGTTCGCGCAGATGGTGTTTTTCTTGTTCTTTGACAACAAGTCCCTGGGCGGCTCGGACGGGCTTTACATCAACTTCAAACCTGATGCGTCGTTATTCGGGTGGTCTGGGGTAGACCTGGACAACAAGACCGTGTTTTACTTTTTCACCTTGGCCTGCTTGGTGCTGGTCTATGGCTTTTTACGTCGCTTGTTGTGGAGCCCCCTGGGCCGGGCCTTGGCAGGCATCCGCGTGAATGAGCACCGCATGCGGGCCGTGGGGTTTGGCACCTTTGGCTACAAGCTCACGGCCTTCACCATTGCAGGCGGACTGGCCGGACTGGCGGGTTACCTGTGGGGGGCTCAAAGTGGCTACATCAACCCAGAGTTGATGGGCTTTCACATGAGCGCCCACGCCATCATGATGGTGATTTTGGGTGGCATGG
>CAZHDP010000610.1:0-1924 GCA_964531605.1 uncultured Burkholderiaceae bacterium
TGCAAAACAGGGAGTGCGGACATTGAAAATCGACGCAAAATCATGAAGTTCTCCGAGGTTTTAAGAAATATACGGTGAAATTGGGGCGCTCTCATCCATTGCAAGAGCAGACTTGAACCATCGCATGGAGCGGATCATTGGGCAGTATCCCTCAGTTTTCCGTCAACCTCGCTGTTTACAATGCGCGCTGACTTATTCGGAGCTTAAAGCCATGTTTTCTTCCAATGATGACAACCAAAGTGTTGTGTGGGGTGTGTTGATCAGTTTGATCGTGTTGGTGGTCGGTTTTGTGATTGGAATCGGTATCCACAAGAGCCACAAGGCGCCAGCCAAACCTGTGGCCGTGGCAGCTGCCCCTGCAGTGGCCGATGCCGATGCGGCGAGTGTCAAGGTTGAGAACGGCGTGGTGAAGTTCTACTTCGCCTCTGCCAAGGCAGACCTGGCTGCAGGTGCCAATGAGGCCTTGGCCGACGCGGTCAAAGCCGTGGCAGAGGGCAAAAAATTGCTCGTCAGTGGTTTCCATGACAGCACGGGTGATCTGGCGAAAAACGAAGAATTGGCCAAGCACCGTGCGTTCGCCGTGCGCGATGCCCTCAAGGCCTTGGGCGTGTCCGATGACAAGCTGGAGTTGAAAAAGCCTGAAGTCATGACCGGCACAGGCAGTGCCGCAGAAGCCCGACGGGTGGAAGTCAGCGTGCAGTGACAGACTGTCGTTGACAGGTTTTTGACGCGGCCACTGGGCCGCGTTGTTGTTTCTGGGTGGGCTGCATGCTCGGGGTGAGCCTTCCAAGTTGGAAACCGTTTCGTAACTGCCAGCGTTGTACCGGTCTTCGAAATGAAGTTACCATGGGGTTTGTAATTTTGTTACATTGCCCATGACCCCTTTCTCGCCCCTTCATGCGACGGTGTTGGCCGTCACCCAACGCATTTGTGAGCGCAGCGCGCATGCCCGCAGCGCCTACCTGAAGCGCGTTGACGCCATGGCCCAGCGCCCGCCTGGCACCGACCGCCTGGGTTGTGCCAATGTTGCCCATGCTTTTGCGGGCATGCCTTTGGGCGAGCGAGCACACGCTGTGCCTGGCTTGGCCGGTGTCAAGGTGGTGACCGAACGCGCACCCAACATTGCCATTGTCAACGCCTACAACGACATGCTGTCTGCCCATGTGCCCTTGCAGCATTACCCTGATGTGATCAAGGCGCAAGCCGCTGCCCTGGGGGCGACCGCCCAGGTGGCGGGTGGTGTGCCCGCGATGTGCGATGGGGTGACGCAAGGCACGGCGGGCATGGAGTTGAGTTTGTTCAGCCGCGATGTGATCGCGATGGCGACGGCAGTGTCGTTGAGCCATGACGTGTTCGACGCCGCACTCATGCTTGGCGTGTGCGACAAGATCGTGCCGGGCTTGCTGATCGGTGCGCTGCACTTCGGCCACTTGCCGACGGTGTTTGCACCCGCTGGGCCTATGGGCTCAGGTTTGTCCAACGGCGAAAAATCCAAGGTCCGAGAACAAGCCGCCCAAGGCTTGGTGGGACGCGAGGCCTTGTTGGACGCCGAATTCAAAGCCTACCACTCGCCTGGCACCTGCACTTTCTACGGCACGGCCAACAGCAACCAGATGCTGCTGGAGGCCATGGGCTTGCACGTACCTGGTACGGCGTTTGTGGCGCCAGGGGGGGCATTGCGAGAGGCCTTGACCCGCGAGGCGGCACGGACGGTGCTCGGCATCACACAGCGCGCCCGTTTTGCCCCCATTGGCCGCGTGGTGGACGAACGTGCCATCGTGAACGCCATGGTGGCCTTGTTGGCAACGGGTGGCTCCACCAACCACCTGATCCATTGGGTTGCGGTGGCCAAGGCTGCGGGCATCGTGATCGATTGGGACGACTTTGCTGCGTTGTCAGACGTGGTGCCTTTGCTGGCCAATGT
>CAZHDP010000611.1:0-1923 GCA_964531605.1 uncultured Burkholderiaceae bacterium
CAGCGCGCAGGCGTTCCCTACGTTGACCAGCGTTGGTTGGGCGGCATGCTGACCAACTTCAAAACGGTCAAGACTTCCATCAAGCGCCTCAAGGACATGAAGGTCCAGCAAGAGGCCGGTTTGGACAGCATGAGCAAAAAAGAGCAGTTGATGTTCGCCCGTGAACTCGAAAAGCTCGAGCGCGACATCGGCGGCATCCAAGACATGAACGCTCTGCCAGACGCCATTTTTGTGATCGACGTGGGTTTCCACAAAATCGCTGTCGCCGAAGCCAAGAAGCTGGGCATTCCTTTGATCGGTGTGGTCGATACCAACCACTCCCCAGAAGGCATCGATTACGTGATCCCTGGCAATGATGACTCTTCCAAGGCTGTCATCTTGTACGCCCGCGGCATTGCAGACGCCATCCTCGAAGGCCGTGCCAATGCGGTCAACGACGTGGTCAAGGCTGTCGCCGAAGGCAGCGACGAATTCGTGGAAGTGGCCGAAGGCGCCTCTGCCTGATACGCCGCTCAGCTGCGCAAAGGGGCTCACGTGGCCCCTTTTTCGCAACTGAACGCAGCAAACCAATTGAACTGATCCCAGATTACGGAGAAAAAAATGGCAATTACCGCAAGCATGGTCGCTGAACTGCGCGCCAAGACCGACGCCCCCATGATGGAATGCAAAAAGGCTTTGACCGAAGCCGACGGCAACATGGAAAAAGCAGAAGAGTTGCTGCGCGTCAAGCTGGGCTCTAAAGCCGGCAAGGCCGCCAGCCGCGTGACCGCTGAAGGCGTGATCGTCAGCCACATGGCCGGCACCACGGGCGCCTTGCTCGAAGTCAACTGCGAAACCGACTTCGTGACCAAAAACGACAGCTTCTTGGCTTTGTCTCAAGCCGCCGTTGAATTGATCGCCAAAAGCAATCCAGCTGATGTGGCTGCATTGGGCGCATTGGCCTACAGCCAAGACGGCTTTGGCCCCACGTTGGAAGACGTGCGCAAGGGCTTGATCGGCAAGATCGGTGAGAACATGAGCTTCCGCCGCTTCAAGCGTTTTGAAGGCACCAACCAGTTGGCAGCCTACTTGCACGGCACCCGCATCGGTGTGGTGGTTGAGTTTGAAGGCAACGAAACGGCTGCCAAAGACGTCGCCATGCACGTTGCAGCCATGAAACCTGTTGCTCTGACCAGCGCAGATGTGCCTGCCGAATTGATCGAAAAAGAGCGTTCGGTGGCTACCGCCAAGGCTGCTGAATCTGGCAAGCCTGCTGACATCGCTGCCAAGATGATCGAAGGCTCGGTGCAGAAGTACCTGAAAGAAGTGTCTTTGTTCAACCAGTCGTTTGTCAAAAATGACAAGCAAACCGTGGAGCAAATGCTCAAAGCCGCCTCGACCAACGTGAAAGCCTTCACGATGTATGTGGTTGGTGAAGGCATTGAGAAGAAGGTTGACGATTTCGCTGCTGAAGTGGCGGCCCAAGTCGCTGCTGCCAAAGGCTGATCTGCCTGTCTGCGCCAGAACCTGAGGGCTATCCGCCTTCAGGTTCGGTATCTCACCGCCGGGTGCTTTCAATGCCCGCGCCGCCTGTGCGGAAACCCCGCCAAAGCTACACTTCCACCGATCAATACCAAGGAGTTCCCTCATGACCACGCCCCAACCAGCCCACAAGCGCATCTTGTTAAAGCTGTCCGGCGAAGCCTTGATGGGAGATGATCAGTTCGGTATCAACCGTGCAACCATCGTACGGATGGTGGACGAGGTGGCAGAGGTCACCCGCCTCGGTGTCGAGGTCGCAGTGGTGATCGGTGGCGGTAACATTTTCCGCGGCGTTGCGGGTGGCTCTGTCGGCATGGACCGCGCAACCGCAGACTACATGGGCATGCTGGCCACGGTGATGAATGCGCTGGCCTTGGCTGACACCATGAACAAAGCGGGTTT
>CAZHDP010000612.1:0-1920 GCA_964531605.1 uncultured Burkholderiaceae bacterium
ACGCGTGGAAGAGGGTAAGCTCACCTTGCATGGCTGGCACTATGTCATCGAGACCGGGGACATCCATGTGTTTGATGCGCAACGAGGGGGCTTTGTGTCTGCCGCCGTTGCTTCGAACAGTGGCACAGGTCCCTATCCGCTGTACAGAGAAGATGCACCGAGCTGAACGGGATCAGTTCAGACCGTGATGACCCCACCCTGCCCACCTTTGACACCGTCAGTGACCGCTTGCCAAGAAGACGCTGCGCAATGGGCTGCCGTGTTCATGGCCTCGCGGCAAACGGTGTTGCCCAAGCGTTTGGTCGCGCCTGGGCCGACGCCAGCCGAGTTGGACCTGGTTTTTCAGGCTGCAGCCACTGCGCCAGACCATGGGCAATTGTTGCCGTGGCGTTTTGTAGGGGTGCCTGTGGCCGCCAGAGCCAGCCTTGGCGACACCTTCGTTGCAGCGCTGCGCGAGCGTGACCCTGAGTCCAGGCCTGAGCATTGGGCGCTGGCACGTGAGAAAGCATTTCGCTCACCCTGTCTCTTGTTGTTGGTGGTGGATGCCGTCAAGGGTGATCCAGACGTTGGGATGAATGAGCGCTTGCTCTCTGCAGGATGTGCCTTGCAAAACGCTTTGCTCATGTCCACTGCGCTGGGCTATGGTTCATCACTGACCAGTGGCAAGGCCCTGCAGAGCCAAGCGCTGAGGGCATTCTTTGCCCTGGCTGAGCACGAGCATGCGCAGTGCTTTGTGAACATCGGCACCACCTCTGAAGTGCGAGCGGTTCGCCAGCGACCCTCCCCATCTGAATTTGTCAGCACCCTGAGAACTTTTGTCTCTCAGGCCAACCCCGAGATACACCCATGAACATCGCTTCTTTCAACGACTTGCTCACAGCCGCCAAGGCTCAAACTGAGCCTCAGCGCTTGCTGTTTGTGTTTGCAGGGGCGGAGTTGCCTGACGACAGCACCGCGCCTCAACGCGATGCTTTCGCTGCAGGGCATGGCGGCGCCTTGGTGCCACTCATGTGCGTGGACAAATCACCTGACGAGATCGCGTCTTTTGACGCGTTGCTTGCCGAGTCCCTGGCCTTTGGTCATGACTGGGCGCTGATGCTGGTGGTTGCCTTGTCCGGCTCTCAGGGGCGTGCACCAGCAGCAGATGCTGTACAACGGGCGCTGGACAACTTTGTTGACGCCGTGCGCATGGGCACCCTGGGTGTCGCCATTCCGTTTGACCGCCAAGGGGTGCCTGTCGTCTTGCGCTGAGTGCTGGTTCGCAATCTCTCGGCCTCGTCGGTCTCACTTCTCACATTCAACCCTTCGCGCCACTGGGGATACTGAACGCCAACTGACACGTTCTAAACGCCTGTGGAATACTCGTCTAATCAGAGACCGCGAGGGGTTTAAAAGAATGCAGGCGTACTTTCAAAAATGGTCTATCGTGGCCAAGCTGCGTGTGTTGGCGTTGCTGGGCATCGTTGCCATGGTAGCCGTTGGCGTGTGGCAGGGTTTTTCGACTTACTACCGAGAGCATGAGGCGAGGCAAACCGCCACCCGACAAGTGGTTGAGTCAGCCTATGGCGTGGTCGAGTGGGCCTATGGTCAAGAGGCCACAGGCAAATTGACGCGCGAAGCCGCGCAAAAAATTGCCCATGATGTCCTGGCCAAAATGCGGTACAGCGGCAGCGAGTATTTCTTCATCACCGATTTGCAGGCCAAGGTGATCATGCACCCCATCAAGCCTGAGTTGGACAACACCGACGCCTCTGGCATCAAAGACCCCAATGGCAAGGCTTTGTTTGTGGCGTTTGCTGACAAGGTCAAAGCCAGCAAGCAAGGTTACGTCGATTAACTGTGGCCCAAACCTGGCAAAGAGAATCCCGTTGAAAAGCTCACTTATGTGAAAGGCAACGAGCCTTGGGGGTGGATCGTGGG
>CAZHDP010000613.1:0-1902 GCA_964531605.1 uncultured Burkholderiaceae bacterium
CCAGCCGCCTGGTGGAGCTGAGCTGTTTCGACCGCGTGTTCCTGGCCAGTTCAGGGGCCGAAGTGAACGAAGGGGCCGTCAAGCTGGCTGAGTTGACCCTTCAGCAAGATGCGGCGGTCACGGCATCATCACACACAGCCGTGACCTGATCATCGCCCCTCTGCCCCGGGCAGCAAGGCTTTGGCAGCTTCAATGCGCAAAGACAAAGCCACGCTGGGGTCTTCCATGACGGACTGCAAGAATTGCTTGGGATGCAAGGGCTTGCCGCTTGACGTGACGGCCAACGAAGGTTGTGGCGAGAAGTGGCCCACGGGCGCCGTCTGGACGGGCGTCGATTTCAAGGCGGCCGAAAATTCAGACGCTTTGATGCATACCAAGCGAGACAAGACCTCGGCCTGAGCCTCATCGCTGGGACGCAGGTCCAACCAGGGATCGTCGGCAAACACAGGGGCCAAGTCAGGGGCAACAAAGGCGGACCAATACCCGCTTCCCTGCTGAGTCGGCACCGCAGGCATGGTTGCCCCAGAGGCACAGACCCGTTCAGGATTGATCTGGGGCAGAAAGCGCTCACGCAGCATGTGGACAAGGCGCTCCGCGTCCTGCAAGGCCACCGGCAGGGCCAACGAAAACCACAGCTGGTAACCGTCCACGCCATTGACGGCAATCGCAGGTGCAGGCCAACCCCAATCGGCCTGCACCCCTTGCCAGACAAACGAGAGACTGCGCCAGTCGGCAGGCTTAGACAAGCTCAACACCACGGCCCGCACCTGCCCATCAGGGTCAGCCAAGGGCAGCACCTCGGCAGCGTCAGGCAACACATCAGCACCCGGGAAGAGGTACAGGCGCTGTAACTCCATTTGCAGTTTATTCATGACGGTGGTTGAGGATTTGGAACGCACAAGCGCTGAACTCTACCTGACCGCTTCGAAGCCGGTTTTGCCGTTGGGTGGATGACCTACACTCCCGGTCCTCCCTGTTGTCCTCTTCATTACCCTGTCAGCCGAACCATGAACATCATCGTCAACGAAGACCTCAAAGCCTACATCGACCCGTTGACGCCCGAAGAGTACGAAGCACTTGAACGCAGCATCTTGTCAGAAGGCTGTCGTGACGCCTTGGTCTTGTGGGGCGACACTTTGGTGGATGGCCACAACCGCCATGCCATCTGCTTGAAGCACGACCTGCCTTTTCGCACCCTTCAAAGCACGCAATTCAACAGCCTCGAAGACGTTCACCTGTGGATGATTGACCAGCACCTGGGACGGCGCAGCGTGTCTGACTTTCAACGCGGCGTACTGGCTTTGCGCAAACGTGCCATCGTCGCCGAACGGAAATCCCGTGCGCAATCGAGTGCCTCAACGGCGGACGGACAGCCCCATCACACCGAGCTCACCTCCGGCGCTGAACCAGCCCCTTGGGAGACAGAGGGCTCAAACCCAGCTGCGGCTCAACTGAGGACACGGGAAGACATCGCCAAAGCCGCCAGACTGAGCAGCAGCCAAGTGCTGTTGATTGAAAAAATCCAGAAACAAGCCTCCCCCGAATTGGTGGCAGCGGTCAAGTCGGGAGACATTTCCCTCAACGCAGCCGCTGCCGTGGCCAGCCTGCCTGAGGACGAACAACGTTCCGCCGCGCTGGCAGGCAAAGACCAACTCAAACTGGCGGCCAAACGCGTCCGAGAGGCCAAGCGTCAGGCAAGAGGCGATGGCCTTGCCACGCCCGTAACCAGTGAAAAGCCGGGCGACACCACCACGACCCAGGGTGAGTCGCCCGCCCTGATGGTGGCTTTGAGGCAACAAGTGACCTTGTTACAGGCGGAGAACGAACAACTGCGCCAGCAGGTTGCGCACCTGCAAGCCAGGCTCCCTGCCACGCCTGAGGACTCGCGCTGAGCCGACACCA
>CAZHDP010000614.1:0-1901 GCA_964531605.1 uncultured Burkholderiaceae bacterium
AGCTACACCCTGTACACCAGTGGTACCACCGGCAAGCCCAAGGGTGTTCAGCGCGACACGGGTGGCTACGCGGTTGCCCTGGCGGCGAGCATGAAACACATTTTTTGTGGCAACGCAGGCGAAACATTCTTTTCCACCAGCGACATCGGTTGGGTGGTTGGGCACAGCTACATCATCTACGGGCCCTTGCTGGCGGGCATGGCCACCTTGATGTACGAGGGCTTGCCCACACGTCCTGATGGCGGGATCTGGTGGCAGCTGGTCGAAAAATACAAGGTCACTGTCATGTTCAGCGCCCCAACAGCGGTGCGTGTGCTGAAAAAGCAAGACCCTGAGCTGCTCACCAAGTACGACCTGTCCAGTCTTCGAGCGCTGTTTTTGGCTGGTGAACCCTTGGACGAGCCCACGGCACAGTGGATTTCCAGCAGTTTGGGCAAACCCATCATTGACAACTATTGGCAGACCGAGACGGGTTGGCCCATCCTCACCATCGCCAACGGCGTTGAAAAAGCCCCCAGCAAATTTGGCAGCCCAGGCAAAGCCATGTACGGTTATGACGTCAAGCTGATCGACGAAAACACGGGCGAAGACCTGGTCGGCCCCAATCAAAAAGGCGTGGTTGCCATCGAAGGCCCGCTGCCACCGGGCTGCATGCAGACCGTGTGGCGTGATGATGCACGCTTTGTGAACACCTATTGGAAGAGCATCGCTGGGCGGCAGGTGTACAGCACGTTCGATTGGGGTGTGCGTGATGCTGACGGGTACTTTTTCATCCTCGGGCGTACCGACGATGTGATCAACGTGGCGGGCCACCGCCTGGGCACCCGTGAGATTGAAGAGAGCTTGTCCAGTCACCCCAACATCGCTGAAGTGTCAGTGGTGGGGGTTGCAGACAACCTCAAGGGTCAAGTCGCCATGGCGTTTGCCGTGGTCAAAGACGGCAGCACCATCCAAGGCACCGCTGACGACGCCGCAGCCCAGCTCAAGCTGGAAGGTGAGTTGATGAAGTTGGTCGACAGCCAACTCGGCGCTGTGGCGCGACCCGCCCGCGTGCGTTTTGTGACCTTGCTGCCCAAAACACGCAGTGGCAAGCTGCTGCGCCGTGCCATTCAGGCGGTGTGCGAAGGGCGAGATCCTGGGGACTTGACCACCATGGATGACCCTGCCGCCTTGCAGCAAATCAAAGATTTGATGGCCTGATCCCAGGCCCAGCGCTGCGGTGGGCCGACGGATGCAACAGGTGTGAAATCAAGGGGCTTTCCCCGTGACTTGAAAAACGGTGGCAAAATGCGGCCTGCATCCAGGCCCTTCCAAGCCACTGTTCACAGCAGAGTGCAATCCGCCAGTCGGTCCAGCCGTGTCGCGGAAGGTTTCTTAACCAACTAATGTTTCCTGCAGGGAAACGGAGGTCAGCGCAGTATGAGCGATTCTTCTTCTTCCGTGTACCAAGCGTATGCTGGTAACACCTACCTCTTCGGCGGCAACGCGCCTTATGTCGAAGAGATGTACGAAAACTACCTCGCCAACCCCGGCAGCGTGCCCGACACTTGGCGTGATTATTTCGACGCGTTGCAGCACGTGCCCGCCGTCGACGGCAGCAATGCCAAAGACGTGCCCCACCTGCCGGTCATCAACGCTTTTGCGGAACGCGCCAAAGCGGGTGGCACCAAGGTCGTCATGGCCAGCGAAAACGTGGAAATGGGCCGCAAGCGCACCGCCGTGCAGCAGCTGATTGCCGCTTACCGCAACGTAGGCCAGCGCTGGGCCGATCTTGACCCCTTGAAGCGCACTGAGCGTCCTGCCATTCCTGACCTGGACCCTGCGTTCTACGGCTTCACAGATGCCGACCAAGAAACCGTGTTCGACACCAGCAACACCTTTTTTGGCAAGAACAACATGTC
>CAZHDP010000615.1:0-1379 GCA_964531605.1 uncultured Burkholderiaceae bacterium
ATGTCCGCCCTGAGCGGGCTGCCACAGGCTCACGTGCGATCCGACCTCAGAGGGGACTGGCAAAGAAGGCGCAGGAACAAAGGGGTCGTTCAAGGCGTTGACAACCAGTGCAGGCACTTGGATTTGATGCAACCGCGACTTGGAAGAGCATCTCGCCCAATAGTCATCCGTATTGTTGAAACCGTGCAATGGCGCGGTGAACACGTTATCGAATTCGTAGAGGTCTCTCGCTTGCAGCAAGGCCTCTTTGTCAAACAGGCCAGGGTGTTGTGCCCATTTTTGAAGAGCCCGGGGTTTCATGGTGCGCAAAAACATCCGTGTGTACACCGCACGATTGAAACCTTTGCCAATGGCCTGTCCACTCGCTGCCAGGTCCAAAGGGGCACAGACGGAAGCGACCGCGCGGACCACACGTCGGGCAGCATTGCCCTGCTCTTGAGCCCATCGCAGCAGTGCATTGCCTCCCAGTGAGACACCTGCGGCAATGATCACCCGGTTCAGAGGGTCTTGCATCACCCACTCCTGGTGAAAGCGTCGGAGCAACCAGTCAATCTCTTCGTGATCGCCAGAGTGGTAAGCGCGTGGCGCGCCATTGAGTTCTCCGCTGCAGCCTCTGAAATGGGGCACGGCAAAGGCCATGCCATGGCTACTGGCAAAGTCTGCAAATGCCTCTGCATAGTGGCTGCGTGAGCTGCCCTCTAAACCGTGAAACATCACCAACAGGGTGTTGGATAAAGGCGCAGCAGGCAAGCGAGATCCGCTGGCGTCAGGGACCATCCAGTCAATGTCCACAAAGTCGCTGTCAGGGCTGCCCCAGCGTTCGCGGCGATAGGCTGGTGGATGTCCGCTGAAACGACGCGAATACAGTGCAGGCCAGATGGTTTGGAGGTTGCCGCCTGGCAACCACCAAGGGGCGGTGTAGTGCATGCGCAGCGCCAAGGTTCAATGCAGCACTTTGGCGGTGCCGGTGTCGTCCGCTTCACCGTCACCAGGCGCGCCAGGACTGACATGGTGCACCACGAGACACCAACCCTGCGCGGCTTTTTGGTAAACGTTTGTCGCGATCAGGTGCAGGTCATGAACACCCTCTGCTGTTCGCACGCTGATGCGTTCAATCACGCTGTGAATCGCCGTGCCCAGAGACTCCATCACACGCAGCCGCGTGGGAATGATCTCAATGGAGCCCGCTTGATTAAACAAACTTTCGTAGGCCTGTCTGATGGCCTGTGGGCCGACCAAACGCGGCCCCCCGGGATGGATGCACAAAATGTCATCGTCATTGCCCCAACACGCCATGAGCTTGTCGAGATCCGCTGACTTGAGTGCAGCGTAAAACTCAGCCTCGACTTCTGCAGCGGTTCCACTTAAAGCAGCGGTAC
>CAZHDP010000615.1:1389-1898 GCA_964531605.1 uncultured Burkholderiaceae bacterium
GCGGTACGGTGTTTGGCTTGCGACATGGTGAAATGGGCGTTAAACCAAGATTATCCTTGATCACCATAAGAAAAGCCGCCCGAAGGCGGCTTGTCGAACAAGGCACAAGGCGCCTTATTTCTTTTGACGGAACCGGCGCAATGCCGCCAGCTGGGCAGCCATGATGGCCAATTCAGACTGGGCTTTTGCCAAGTCCAATTCGGTTTTGGCATTTTTGACGGCGTCTTCCGCTGCAGCTTTCGCTGCGTTGGCTTTTTCTTCGTCCAAATCTTTGCCGCGCACAGCAGTGTCAGACAAGACGGTAACGCAATCTGGCTGCACTTCCAAAATGCCACCGGCAACGAAGACGAACTCTTCTTTGCCATCAAGCATTTCGATGCGCACCGAACCCGGTTTGATGCGGGTGATCAGCGGGGTATGACGTGGGTAAATGCCCAACTCACCGGCCTCACCAGGCAGGGCCACAAACTTGGCCTCGCCCGAGAAGATCGATGCTTCGGCAGTGACAA
>CAZHDP010000616.1:0-1261 GCA_964531605.1 uncultured Burkholderiaceae bacterium
CGGCCACGCTGCCGTCTTTGCGCATCATGGCCACCTTCAATCCCGTGCCCGCATCCTCCTGGGCGACGAAAGGTGTCATGACCTGCTGAATCTTGTTGGTCACAGCCCCACCCGCCGCAATGGCCCCCGCCCCCGCCGCACCCATCATGGCAGCACTGGTCATGGCCTTGCTGTGCTGGGCCTTGAGGGCAGCGTGTTTGGACAGCGCCGCCTTTTGCTTGTCGATGCTGGCGGTGGTGGCGTCGATCTGCGCTCGCAGCTTGGATTCACTGCCGTGCAGGTCAGCCATGCTGTGGCCCGCCCTGGTGAGGGTTTCGCGCAGGCGCTGGGCCTGGGTGCTTTGGGCGTCAAACTTGGTGCGCAGGGCGTCTACGGATTTTTCAGCGGCCTGCAGCTGGGCATTGAGTTTGGCCGTGGCAGCCGCCGTGAGCCCCGTTTGAGCGGCCTGCCCTGCAAGGGCCTTCACTTTGTCTTTGGCCGCCTGCAGGTCGGCACCGGTCGAGGTCAGGCCCCCTCGCACGGTGCGCAGCTCGGCCATGGCCTTTTGCTGCTCGTTCAGGTCCTTGAGTCGGTCGCGGGTTTGGCGCAGTGCCTTGGCCGCGTCTGAGCTGCCCTTGGTGATGTTGCGTAGGGGGCTGAGCACGCGCTCAGCCAGGTCCATCACGATCTTGAGCCGCAGGTCAGCCATGATGGCCTCCCTGCTCGGCGCGAAGGCTCAGGCCTTGTGCAACAGCGCCAGCACGCCCAGCACGGCAGTGGCGGGCAAGATCAGCACGCACAAGCCCACCACCGTGGCGAGGGTGAGGCCAATGCCGATGAGTACGGATGTGATCATGGTTGGGCATGTTACCCCTTTCGTTCAGGTGGTGGGTGCCTCAGTCTGACGACTCATAGCGCACCCGGGCTCGCTCGCGCCACTGGGCCAGCTCCACCACGGTCATGTCCAGCATCGTGGGCAGCGGCCAGTGAAAGGCCATGGCCAGGTCGGCCATGGCGTCTTCTACACAGTTGGGAAGGCGCTCGCCCTGTCCCGCTTCGTCAGCAAAAAACCCGCCACCACCGCCCCGCACTGCGTGAGGTCTGCAGGGTCCATGTTGGCGACTTCGGGTTTGGTCAGCATGGGCTGGCTGATGCGCGGGATCAGCGTTTGCAAGGCCGTCACGTCCATTTGCAGCAGGTCTGTGAGGTTCAGGCCCCGCAGCTCACCAGCGCGTGGCTTGCGCAGGGTGATGGCCGTGACGGTGGTTTCACCACGCTGGAC
>CAZHDP010000616.1:1271-1895 GCA_964531605.1 uncultured Burkholderiaceae bacterium
ACGCTGGACCGGGCTGTCCAGCTCCACGGTGCCGTCTTGGCTTGCAGAGGTTTCAACTTGGCTGGTGGCTGGGCTGGAGGCGGTGTTGTCAACTGTGGTCATGTCAGATCCCCAGCGCTGAGCGAATGTCAGCCATCAAATCCACCCCGCCAATGATCTCGACCATGTTCACCATGTCGATCTCCACCACGGCCTGCCCGTTCACGCTCAGGCGGTAGTAGCTGAGCGCGGTTTTCATTTTTTGCTCAGACTTGTCACCGGCTTTCGAGGTGCCAAAGCCCACCTCTGAGTGACGGCCACGCATCACCACCTCAACGGTACTGGTGTCTTCGCTGTCATCGCTCTGCAGTGCACCGGCAAAGCGCAGCATCACGCCGTCGTGGCGGCGGGCACCAAACTGGGCCAGCACGTCTGGCATAAAGCCAGCCGCCGTCCAGTCCAGCTCCATCGCCTCCATGCCGTGGTCGGTTTTGATGGCCCCGGGCATGCCGCCTGCGCGGTAGTCGTCCATCTTGCGCTTGAGGGGCGGCAAGGTGAGTTCGGGCACTTCGCCAAGGTAGGCGCGGCCTTCGTTGAAGAGCAAAAAGTTTTTGAGTACGCGGGGCAAGGCCATTTGGGGGCTCC
>CAZHDP010000617.1:0-1869 GCA_964531605.1 uncultured Burkholderiaceae bacterium
GCTGTCACTCATTCGCTTCAACCTGTCCAGCGCATCCCCCTCACGCGCCACATTCGCCAGCGATGATCTGACCCACAAACCGCTTTTGTCGATGGTGTTCATGCGCCCACCCCCGCGCCGATCATGGCCGACAAGTCAGCCGCCGCAGCCTCAGCACAGACGGCCTCAAGCCGCGCGGCATTGCCCAACGCATCAGCGCCCGACGGATCAAATGTGATTGATGCCTGCACCTCACGATCAGCCGTGAGGACTTGCAACAGGACATGGCCCGGACTTGTTGGGCTTTGTTTGATGACGATCCGCTTGCCAGCAAGACCGCAAATTGTGTGCAGCATGGACACCCCTTAAAAGGTTGTCCGTGGGCTGTAATCCTTAGGCCATCCCCGCACGTTGCATGCAGAGAGTTTGCTTATCAATGAGCAAACCAGTAGCCCCGCCACCCTCGCCAATGCTCAAGACACTAGCTCACCACTGTATATTATGTTAAGTCAAAGATCTGTGAACGTCACAAAACGAACTCCTCTTCGGTCTACCTCAGATGGGCAAGGTTTCGACGTACTCGCCAAATACCGATGCCGCAAGCCAAAGCTTCACTGTCGTCTGATCCGCAAGTTTTTTCAGTGCATTTGATGGCCGAGATTCACCGACCAGAGCCTCTGCATCCACCTTTTGAACTTTTTGGAATGGATTCAAACTTCGACGTGATGACTTCAGCGCAAGGATGAGACTGCCCAATTGGCGAGCGAAAAAGCTGTTTTTGGAAAAATGGTAATCCCCATAGCGAACTTCTGTGGGGCCCCAGCGGGTTTTAGACACGTCGGCACCAATGGACAGGTTCACGAACGCCAAACCACGGTCAATCGACCACTTGACCATCTCAACCACCAGTGTGGTCATCACGCTGTATTTACCGTAGGCCAAGTCATAGCCCGAGTAATACAAATACAGGGAACGATCAGACACAAACGCAAGGCGCATGGCAACGACCTTGGCATTCAAGGTCAAACAAAACAACTTGAGCTGAACAGCCCCTTCGGTATCGGACACCAAACTTTCCAGAAATGCCCGGTGTTTGGGGTCTGCAAAATAATCAGGATGCTCAACCGTGCCACGGGCATGTGCCCGGGAACCATGCAACTGAAAAAACAAGGGCAAGGCTTGCAGGATGTCTTCTGCCCGGTCCAATACCTGCAAAGCGGGCACCAATTGATCCCGTGCCACAGAGTTGTAACAGTGGCGGATAGATTCTTTGATGTTCCGTTTGAACCCAGCACGCGTTTGAGGCCAGTCCTCTTTCAATTCCAGGATGAAATCCTGGATCACCCGCCGGTCCAACATGTGCGCCCGCGGGCTCGCGGCAGCCAATTGATCGAACGCCGTCAAAGGCGCCACCACCTGGAATTGCGTGGTCACGTACTTTAAATCTGACACCAAATCCAACCAATGCCCAAGCACGTCGGCTTCATGGGCAGGCAGCATCAACGGCGAGCGAATTTCGGTCAAATTGGGGTCTGCCCCCAAAGGACGCAAATACCGGCAAACCCGGTGCTGCCCAATGCCGAACCGAGAAATGAACAGGGGCAACACGCCAACGAGTTCTGTGCCTTTGTAAAACGCAGTGATGTACAGCTCGTCCTCTCGTGGCGTTCGTTCAATCGCAAACTGATGCCACCATTGCCGATTCCAGCGGTACGTCTGAAAAGGCAAAACCCCAGGCACTTGACGCTCAAGTGAGCACCAATCAGCCTCCAACGCATCAAATTCTGCGCTGGTTCGGATGACCTCAACCCTCAATGACGACCGACGATGAGGCATTTATTCCCACTCAATGGTCGCAGGCGGCTTGCTGGACACATCGTACGTGACGCG
>CAZHDP010000618.1:0-1855 GCA_964531605.1 uncultured Burkholderiaceae bacterium
GCTTGCAGCGCGGCACGTGGTACCAGGGTGTCGCCCTCAACGTGTATTACCTGCTTGCCTGATCCCCCCAGACATCCACCCCACCGAAAGAACACCATGCGTTTGATCTATGACCTGATTGCGAACACCGTTGTGGGCTACACCGAAGCCGAAGCCGAGGTGGTCACTGACAGCCAAATGCTCCTCGACGTGCCCAAGGGCTTCGACCTCAACAAGCCCGAAGACTTCGCCAAATACACCCTGGTTGGCAAAAAGCTGGTCAAAGACGAAGCCGCCCACCTGGCTCGCCACAAGCTGCAAATGATCGGCCTGGTGCGCCTGCGCTTTGACGCCAAAGTCAGCGCCATCAAGGCCGATGCAGCCCCCTACGAGCTGGAGACCTGGGACATCCAGCGCGCCGAGTTCGTGGCCTGGTCTGCCGATGCCAATGCCGCCGCCCCTTACGTGCGCACCCTCGCCAAAGCTCGGGGCCTCGAAGTTGACGCCCTGATGGCCCGCATCTCAGCCAAGATCACCGGCTTTGCCACGTTGCAGGGCACCCAGCAGGCCTGCGAAAAGCGCATTGAAGCCGCCACCACGCTGGAAGAGGTGAACGCCATCGTGGATGAGGTGCGCGCAGCATGAAACGCGTCTTGCTCTTCGCCATCTTGCTGATCATGGGCCTGGCTGTGCTGCCGCTGATGCTGCGCTACCTGTGGGCCGTGTTGAGCGCCCCCGAGCGTGCCTGGTCGATGGCCAAGGCGTTTGACCGCTTTGCCAATGCAGGGGCCAATGGGCTGGACACCGAGACCATCTCCAGCCGCGCGGGCAAGGCCGTGCGCCAGCGCCGCCCGTGGGCTTGTGTGCTGTGCCGCTTGCTGGACCTGCTAGAGCGCGACCACTGCCGCAATTCCATCGGCACGTGACCACCACCACACCACCACCTGATCTTTTTCAACCACCCGCCTTTAACCAGGAGCCTTTCATGCCCAGCAACTACCACCACGGCATCCGCGTCACCGAAGTCAATGACGGCGTGCGCCCGATCCGCACGGTCTCTACCGCCATCATTGGCTTGGTGGCCACCGCCTCAGACGCCGATGCCGCCGCATTTCCGCTCAACAAACCCACCCTGGTGACCAATGTGTACAGCGCCCTGGCCAAGGCCGGTGTGCTGGGCACCTTGGCCGCATCCCTTGACGCCATCTCACAGCAGTGCACCCCCTTGGTGGTTGTGGTGCGGGTGGAAGAGGGTGCCACCCAGGAAGAGACCAACAGCAACGTGATCGGCACGGTGCAGCCCGACGGCCAATTCACCGGCATGAAGGCCTTGTTGGCAGCCCAGGCCCAACTGGGCGTCAAGCCCCGCATCTTGGGTGCCCCTGGCCTCGACACACAACCCGTGGCCACTGCCCTGGTGGCGTTGGCACAGCAGTTGCGTGGTTTTACCTATGTCAACGCCCATGGCGCTCTAACCGTGGCAGAGGCCACGGCCTACCGCCAAAACTTTGGTGCCCGGGAGCTGATGGTGATCCACCCCGACTGGACGGTATGGGACACCACCACCAACGCGCTGCGCACCGCCCCGGCCGTGGCCTTTGCGCTGGGCCTGCGCGCCAAGATCGACACCGACATCGGGTGGCACAAAACCCTCTCGAACGTGGCGGTCAACGGGGTCAACGGCTTGTCGCGCGACATCTATTGGGACTTGCAGAACCCTGCGAGCGATGCGGGCGTGCTCAACGCGTCAGAGGTCACCACGCTGATCAACCACAACGGCTTTCGCTTCTGGGGCTCGCGCACCTGCAGCGAAGACCCACTGTTTGCATTTGAAAGCGCCACCCGCACCGCCCAGGTGCTGGCTGACACGATGATA
>CAZHDP010000619.1:0-1846 GCA_964531605.1 uncultured Burkholderiaceae bacterium
CTTGTGCAGGTTCTCGGTGTTCAGCAGGGTCACGAACTCTGGGTTTTTGCGGTAGTACCCGATCACGAAATCGATCACCGCTTTGAGTGCTTGTACGGGATGCTCCACGTCGAGCGCCAATTTGGATTCTGCCTCGTTCATGCGCCGGTACATGTTCTCCAGCACTTCAATGAACAAGCCCTCTTTGGACCCAAAGTAGTAATAAATCATGCGGTCGTACGATTTGGCCAGGCTGGAGATTTTGTCCACACTCCCGCCGTCGTAGCCGTACTTCGCGAACACCTTGGTCGCGGCATTCAAGATGCTGTCACGCGTGGCTTGCGCACTTTGCTCACGCGTCTTTGTTTTGCCTGACCCCTTGCCCTTGCGAGCACCCAAAGCCGCAGCCTTGGGCACTGGCAGTCGGCTGGTTTTGGGGGCAGTCGTCATCTGGGTTATTGGTCTGCGAACGCGCGCTCGATCACAAAGTCGCCAGGACGGGTGGTGTTGCCTTCGTTGAAGCCACGCGTTTCAAGCAGGTGCTTGATGTCACGCAACATGGCAGGGCTGCCACAAATCATGGCCCGGTCGGTTGCAGGGTCCAAGGCGGGCAGACCCAGGTCGGTGGCCAACTTGCCATTGTTGATCAGGTCGGGAATGCGTCCCATGTTGGCATACTGTTCGCGGGTCACTGTGGGGTAGTAACGCAGTTGCTTGCCGATCATTTCGCCCAAGAACTCGTGTTGGGGCAAGGTTTGCGTGATGTAGTCGTGGTAAGCCAATTCTTTGACTTCACGCACACCGTGAACCAAGATCACTTCTTCGAATTTTTCGTAAGTGGCAGGGTCACGGATCAGGCTCATGAACGGGGCCAACCCCGTTCCCGTGGAGTACATGTACAGACGCTTGCCTGGCAGCAGGTAGTCGATCAACAACGTGCCGGTGGGTTTGTGGCCCACGATCACCGAGTCGCCCACTTTGATGTGCTGGAGTCTTGATGTCAGCGGGCCGTCGGGCACCTTGATGCTCAAGAATTCAAGGTGTTCCTCGTAATTGGCACTGACGATGCTGTAGGCACGCAACAGCGGTTTGTTGTTGACCCGCAGGCCAATCATCGTGAAGTGCCCATTGGAAAATCGCAGGGCTGCGTCTCGCGTGGTGGTGAATGAAAAAAGTTTTTCAGTCCAGTGATGCACGCTCAGGACGCGCTGTTCAACAAATGCACTCATGGTTGTTCAAAGGGGTAGAGAGGGTCGAGGAGAGGCTATGGTTAACCCTGTATTGTCCAAGAAAGTATCTATTGCGGCAGGCATATGCTTATGCTAAATTGCCCATCAACCATTGATGTAGTGTTTGCAACATTTAAGTTCAGTGAATACTACATAAATTACAGCTGCGTTACAAGCCTTTTCCTGGCACTGTTGTTGCATGGCTTTAGGTGGACGCACACTTTGAAAACAGACGTATGACCGAGCACACCAAAACTGATGGACTCCCAGGCATGGATGGCGCGGTACTGCCTTCGGCTGCCGATGGTGGTCGGGCGGTGTCTACAGGCAAAGTTGAATGCAATGCTTGTCCAGTGTTGTGCCAAATTTCCTTGGGCCGTTCTGGTGCTTGTGACCGCTATGCGAACGAAGATGGTGCATTGGTCCGGGTGGATCCTGTGGTGCTGTTGCGTCGCTCTGCGCAAGGCGAGGGTTCGCCTTTGGTCGCTTTTGTCGCGGCCGATCCTGCCGACGAGTCGTCAGTGGCTGCAACAGATTGGAATGGCGACTTGCTGCTGGCCGATGAGGTCTTTGTCACAGGGGTGGGGTCGTCTACGACTTACCCTGATTACAAGCCTGCGCCGTTCATCGTGGCTTCA
>CAZHDP010000620.1:0-1845 GCA_964531605.1 uncultured Burkholderiaceae bacterium
ATGCGCCTGAAGAGGTGCTGCGTTTTCAGGTCGGCAAGGCTGACCGTGCAAACGCGAGTGCCCTGCTCGCTCCGGCTTCAGGCGGTGATGTGGCTCTGGTCGGCAGCAGCTTCTCAGGGGACTGGTCTGGATTTGCCAATGCACTCCGGTACACCCTGCAACACGATTTGGTCAACTATTCGATCAACGCTGACGTCGGCCCTTGGTACGCCATGCGTGGGTATTTGAGCGATGACGCTTTCCAGTCGAACCGCCCCAAACTGATCATTTGGGAGTTGCCTGAGCGTGCCATCAGTTTGCTGCCCAACTACGCGTTCAGGACACCTCAGTTCCTGATCGATAACAACGACTGGCTGCGCCAAACCGTGGCGCTGGCGCAAGACAAGTGCATTGCAGCCCCCATCAACCCCAAGTTGGAATCCACCGGCCTGATGGCCAACACCAACCGCTCTGGCACGTCCACCCGCGAAAGTGATTTCATTGAGATCACCTTCGACAAACCTGTCGATGCCAACAGCTACCTGATGAGCCGGTTCACCACCACGGGCTCCAAACGCATGACGTTCGAGGTCAGTGGCCCGGGCTTGCCTGCCCAAGCCATCGGCGTGGAAGTCGCAGGTGACGAAAACTCCCACGTGCTCAAAACACCTGTCAGTGTGAATGGCAAAGGGGTAGACCGCATCAAGGTGTTTCCAGGGCGGACCACTGCGTTCGGCCTTGATGACCTTGAAGTCTGCACCTACCCTGAAGACCCACTGAACTGACACCGTCGATACCCCTGTACCGCGCCCAAGCGCTTTTTCGCCTCTGGCTTTTTCTTGACCTGACCATGCAATACAACTACATCGCCAACGCTTCCGTTTCCAGTGACTCCGGGCGCACCATCCCTGTCATTGACCCCTCCCACGGAGAAGCTTTTGACGAACTGCAACGCAGCAACGCACAAGACATCGACGCTGCGGTCAAGGCTGCGCACCAATGCCTGAACACGGTCTGGAGCAAAGTCAGCGGTGTGGAGCGTGGCCGCCTGCTCGCTCGACTGTCGGCCAAGGTGCTGGAGCACGGCGATGAGCTTGCGGCTCTGGAACAACGCGATTGCGGCAAACCCACCAAACAAGCCAAAGCCGATGTCATCGCCCTGGCCCGTTACTTTGAGTTTTATGCTGGCGCGTGCGACAAGTTGCACGGCGAGACCATCCCTTACGTTGACGGCTACAGCGTGTTGACCTGGCGTGAGCCCCACGGCGTCACCGGACACGTCATCCCTTGGAACTACCCCATGCAGATCTTCGGACGCAGCGTGGGCGGTGCCTTGGCAGCGGGCAATGTGTGCGTGGTCAAGCCGTCCGAAGACGCTTGCCTGTCGCTCATCCGGGTGGCTCAGCTGGCGGCAGAGGTGGGTTTTCCCGCGGGTGCCATCAACATCGTCACCGGTTTTGGCCATGAGGTAGGCGATGCCTTGGCACGCCACCCAGGCATTCACCACATCAGCTTCACGGGCAGCCCCACGGTGGGCACACTGATCCAGCAAGTTGCAGCGCAGCGCCACTGCCCGGTTACCTTGGAGTTGGGGGGCAAGAGCCCACAAATCGTGTTCGCCGATGCCGATCTGGACGCGGTGATCCCCGTGGTGGCCAATGCCATCGTGCAAAACGCGGGGCAAACCTGCTCCGCCGGTTCCCGCCTGCTGGTTCAGCAATCGATTTATGAACCGCTGCTGGAGCGACTCGGTAAGGCGTTCAGCCAACTGCGTGTCGGCCCCGCTGCGATGGACCTCGACGTGGGTCCCTTGATCCGTCAAACGCAACAGCAACGCGTGTGGGATTTCCTGAGCGATGCCCAAGT
>CAZHDP010000621.1:0-1844 GCA_964531605.1 uncultured Burkholderiaceae bacterium
GTGGACCATGTGATTTTCCCGGCCACCAAAGGCAAAGGTGCCAAGCCCGCCAAGCGCATCATCTTGTTGGCCAAGGGCCGCTTGGTGAACCTGGGCTGCGGCACGGGTCACCCCAGCTTTGTGATGAGCTCCAGCTTTGCCAACCAGACCATCGCGCAAATCGAGTTGTTCACCAAGTCCAAAGACTACAAGTCGGGCAAAGTGTATGTGTTGCCCAAGCACCTGGACGAGAAAGTGGCACGTCTGCACTTGAAGAAAGTGGGCGCCATGTTGTCTGAATTGACGGACGAACAGGCTTCCTACATCGGCGTGAGCAAGGCCGGCCCGTACAAAGCTGACACCTACCGCTATTGAGGTCGGGGCAGGCATGAAGCTTCCGATCAGTTTCGAGTTCTTCCCGCCCAAAACGCCGGAGGGCAGCGCCAAGCTGCGCACGGCGCGGGCCGAGTTGTACGCGCTGAAGCCAGACTTTTGCTCGGTCACCTACGGCGCGGGCGGCTCGACCCAGGAAGGCACGTTCAACGCGGTGCAGGAAATCCTGAACGAAGGCGTGCCAGCGGCGTCGCACTTTTCGTGCGTGGGGGCCACCCGGGTGCGGGTGCGCGAGCAACTGCAGCAACTGCAAGCCATGGGCGTCAAACGCTTGGTGGCTTTGCGGGGTGACCTGCCCAGCGGGTACGGCAGCCCAGGCGAACTGCAGTACAGCAGCGACCTGGTGCGCTTCATCCGCGAGGAAACCGGGGATCACTTCCACATCACCGTGGCTTGTTACCCTGAAGTGCATCCGCAGGCCAAAAGCCCGCAGGACGACCTGAAAGCCTACGCGGCCAAGGTGCAAGCTGGCGCCAACAGCGCCATCACGCAGATGTTTTTCAACGCAGACGGCTACTGGCGGTTTGTCGAGGAAGCCACCCAGGCGGGTGTCACCATCCCGGTGATCCCTGGCATCATGCCGATCACCAATTCGAGCGGCTTGCTGCGCTTTGCCGACAACTGCGGCAGCGAAATCCCCCGCTGGATTCGCCTGCGTTTGCAGTCGTTTGGCGATGACGCCGCGTCCATCAAAGCCTTTGGCCTGGATGTGGTGACGGCGTTGTGCGACCAGCTGCGCGCGCAAGGTGCCCCAAGTTTGCACTTCTACACCATGAACCAGAGCGGCTCGACCTTGGCCATTTGCCAACGGCTGGGCTGGACGCCCTGACATGAGACACCCCACCCGTGCCCGTTGGCAGCCCGCTGCCTTGGCACTGGGTGCGGCGATGCTGTTGAATGCCACCCTGGCCATGACCAGCCATGCGGAGGAAACAGGCCCCATCGCTGAGACTTTGACCGCGGTACCAACCCAGACAGCCGCAGAAGCACCGGACAAAGTCGCCGACACAGACAACGTGTCAACGACCACGCCAGACGCAGCACCCGTGGTCATCGACCAGGGGCGGGCATCGTGGTACGGCCCTGGTCTTCAGGGGCGGCGCACCGCCAGCGGCGAGCGGTTTGACATGAACAGCCACACTGCAGCCCACCGCACCTTGCCGTTTGGCACCCTCGTGCGTGTGCAAAGCATGGTCACCGGTAAATCGGTGGACGTGCGCATCAATGATCGAGGCCCCTTCACCCCGGGGCTGATCATCGACTTGTCTCGTGCTGCTGCACAGGCCATCGACCTGGGCGCACAAGGCGTCAAGGACGTGGTGATCTCGATCACAGACCCTGCGCGGGCAGCCGTGGCTGAGGCCCTGATGGCCGAAGAGGCCAGCAAACCGCCGCGGCCCGTGCCACAGCGTCGAAAGACTGTCAGAAAACGCCCCTAAAATCGGCCGCGACTGGACGTTCGGATTGAACGC
>CAZHDP010000622.1:0-1838 GCA_964531605.1 uncultured Burkholderiaceae bacterium
CGGCCGGGATGTTCACCGCGGCCCCGTAGCTGGTGTCGGCGCCACCCTCGGTGACCGTGGCCACGCTTTTGGCTGCCGCATCGACCACCACCAACGTCAATTCTCGGCCTAGCCGTTTGGCCAGTTCCGTTGCCAAGTCCACCGACACGCCCGAGACTTTGCCGCTCACGGCGTCTTTGTTGGCCAGGATGGGGTTGCCTAAATTGATGCAAGCCCGCAAGGTGCCGGTGGGGGCGAAGTGGGCTGCGAGGGTGTCGAGCGGAAGTGGGCTGGGAAGCGGTGTGGTCATGGTGGGCTTTCGGGGGGCATGGGAGCCAGTGCCAGCAATTTTGCATGGCGTCGGGGAAACTGCGGTCAGTTTGGCGACAATACCAGCACGTCATGCACCCGCATTTGATTCAGCAAACCCCTCAGGATCATGTCACTTCCATTTGCCACCCGATTGAACAACGTCGAGACTTCGGCGATCCGTGAACTTTTCAAACTGCTGGGCAAGCCCGGCATCATCAGTTTTGCCGGAGGCTTTCCGGACAGCGCGATGTTCGATGTGGAGGGCATTCAAGAGGCGGTGAACCAAGCCTTGGCCTCTGACCCCGGCGCTGCGCTGCAATACGGCGCCACAGAAGGCTACAACCCTTTACGTGAGCAGTTGGCGGCCTTCATGGCCAGCAAAGGCGTCCAACAGTTGAGCCCTGAGGGTTTGATCGTCACCACCGGGAGCCAGCAAGCACTTGATTTGCTGGGCAAGACCATGATCAGCCCTGGCGACAAAGTGATTGTGGAAGGCCCGACTTTTCTGGCCACCATCCAGTGCTTTCGCTTGTACGGCGCAGAACTCATCAGTGCCCCTGTGGATGGGGATGGCGTGCAAACCGACAAGCTTGAGCAGCTGATGGCTGAGCACAAGCCCAAGTTTGTGTACCTGATCCCGACCTTTGGGAACCCGAGTGGTGCCATGCTCAGCGCCGAGCGCCGCCGCCGTGTGCTGGAACTGGCCGTCAAGTACCAAACCTTGATCGTTGAAGACGACCCTTATGGTGATTTGTATTTTGGCGATGCGCCTCCACCCAGCATGCTGGCCATGAGCGACAGCGTACCTGGCAGCCGTGAGTGGTTGGCCCATTGCGGCAGCATGAGCAAGGTGTTGAGCCCAGGCTTGCGCGTCGGCTGGATGATCGCGCCAGAGGCCTTGCTGGCCAAAGCGACCATGTGCAAACAGTTCAGTGATGCGCACACCAGTACGTTTGCCCAGGCGACCGCTGCGCAGTACCTGAAGGCGGGGCGCATGCCAGCCACCTTAGCCCGTGTGCGCCAGGTTTATGCCGAGCGTGCCCAAGTGATGGGTGATGCGTTGCGTGCCGAGCTGGGCGCCGCCATTGAGTTCGTGCAGCCTCAGGGAGGCTTGTTCGTCTGGGCACGGCTCACTGGCGCCAATGGCAAAGTCAGTGACGGCAATGTGCTGGCCAAGCGCGCCATTGAAAACGGGGTGGCGTTTGTGCCGGGCGCGCCTTTTTATGCAGCGCATCCAGACCACGCCACCTTGCGCTTGTCGTTTGCCACGGTCGGTGTTGACAAGATCAAAGAGGGTGTTGCACGGCTGGCTCAGTCCCTGTGACCACAAGCGCCCAGCCTCAGACTGGCGCTGTCATCAAGTTGCCATGAAACTGCCATGTTCACGTCATCGCGCGGCTTCACACTGCACCCATTGCAGACGATGGAGCAGTTGTGGAACAGCGATTTGGCAAGGGTTTCGAAGCGGAAGATGGGGCCAACACGTCCATCAATCCTCACATACAAGAGGTGTCCGGTGAGCGTCGGCACCTGATCAAAGCCTGTGG
>CAZHDP010000623.1:0-1831 GCA_964531605.1 uncultured Burkholderiaceae bacterium
TCGCGTTCACCCCGTGCACCACCCCGCATTTGCCAACGACATGGCCACCATTGCGGGCCAAGCCGGAGCCTGTCTTTCGCACATCATGATTCCCAAGGTGGAGTCTTTGAGCGATGTTGATCGGGCTGAAAAGGCGCTGTTGAGTGCATCAACGGCGGATGTGCCATTGCATGTGTTGATTGAATCCCCAGCCTCGGTGCACCGCGCTTTTGACATTGCGGCACACCCGCGTGTGCAGTCACTCAGTTTCGGGTTGATGGATTTTGTCTCCGCACACGGTGGAGCGATTCCTTCGGCCGGGTTGGGTTTGACCGGGCAATTCAGCCATCCCTTGGTCCTGCGGGCCAAGATGGACATTGCGTCCGCCTGTCATGCGCACGGTAAAGTGCCTTCACACTGTGTGGTGACTGAGTTCAATGATTTGACGGCGATGCAATCTGCAGCCCGCCAGGCCGCCAACCTGTTGGGCTTCACTCGGATGTGGAGCATTCACCCCAGCCAGATCCGTCCCATCTTGGCGGCTTTTGCCCCCAGCGAACAAGACATCGAGCTGGCCCTGAGCATCATCATGGCTGCCCAAGCAGCATCCTGGGCGCCCATCAGCCATGCGGGGCAACTTCATGACCGAGCCAGTTACCGCTATTTCTGGCAAGTGCTTGAGCGGGCGCGCCAAACGGGGCAAGCGCTGCCTGAACAAGCCTTGGCTTATTTCCAATGATCACTTGAGAGAGACACCATGAAACAACTTGCCGCTGCCAGCCTTATCTTGTGCGTTGCAGCCAGCGCCGTCGCGCAGTCTGCCGACAAAAAAGCACCGCCCAGTGCCAGCCGCATGGAATTGAAATCCAAAGCCAAGCAAGTCGCGGCTGGCGTGCAGGCTGCCGACCATGCCTTGACCCCAGAAGAACTCCGCATTGCCGAGCAAATTCACCTGGGGCGACTGCCTTGTGAATTGGGCAGCTTTGTTCAGGTGGATGCCGATGCCAAGAGCCCAGGCTTTTTCAATGTGCAAACCAAAGCGCAAAAATTCCGCATGTTCCCGGTAATCACGTCTACCGGCGCCATTCGCTTGGAAGACCAACGCAATGGCGCGGTGTGGTTGCAATTGGCCAACAAATCCATGTTGATGAATCAAAAATTGGGACAGCGCTTGGCTGATGAATGCATGAG
Organism: uncultured Burkholderiaceae bacterium; assembly: GCA_964531605.1. Classification (GTDB taxonomy): domain Bacteria; phylum Pseudomonadota; class Gammaproteobacteria; order Burkholderiales; family Burkholderiaceae_C; genus Defluviibacillus. The sequence continues at coordinate 1,171 of CAZHDP010000623.1, forward strand.
CCCAGCACAGTTTGCTGTTGCTGAAGCCCTCAAACGCAACCCGGCACAGAGCGTGCTTGATGCCCCCGCACCAGCGGTCGCTAAGGCGGATCCTGTTCCCCCATCCAAATAAGCCGACTATTTAACCTTTTGCTATCAGGAGTAAACCATGGCTCAATTCCTCGAAACTTACCGCGCTCACGTGGCTGAGCGTGCTGCGCTGGGCATCCCCCCATTGCCGTTGTCTGCGCAGCAGACGGCTGACATGATTGAATTGGTGAAAGCACCACCCGCTGGTGAAGACGCTTTCTTGCTGGACTTGTTGACGCACCGTGTTCCCCCTGGTGTGGATGATGCGGCAAAAGTCAAGGCCAGCTTTCTGGCCGCGGTGGCGCATGGCGACCTGGCTGTTGGCTTGGTGTCCAAGTCCAAGGCGACCGAGTTGTTGGGCACCATGGTCGGTGGTTACAACGTCAAGCCTTTGATTGATCTGCTGGACGACAAGGATGTGGCGGCTGTTGCTGCTGCAGCCCTCAAGAAGACCTTGTTGATGTTTGACTTCTTCCATGATGTGGCAGAAAAAGCCACCGCAGGCAATGCCTACGCAAAAGAAGTGATGCAGAGCTGGGCCAACGCAGAGTGGTTCACCAGCCGCCCCGAAGTTGCCAAAAAGATCACCCTC
>CAZHDP010000624.1:0-1821 GCA_964531605.1 uncultured Burkholderiaceae bacterium
GAGTGGGTTTTCAGACATGGTTTCAATCACACCAAAGGATCGAAATTCATTCTACGGGTTATATGTTGCCCAGGGCGTCCAGTTCTGCCTGCTCAAATCCAGCAGCCCGTCGGGCCTCTAGGTTAAAGGGGCCCCGCAAGGCGGGCGCTTTGTAGTGCGCAGCCATGTCTGCGTAGGTTTGGATCGGGTCTCTGCCCTGTTGAGCGCAAACCCATCGGTACCACTGGTTGCCAATGGCCACATGGCCGATTTCGTCTCGCAGGATGATGTCGAGGATGGCCGCGCCTCCAGCGTCACCCACCTGCAGGAGTTTGTCTCGGATGACTGGGGACATGTCCAAACCCCGCGCCTCCAGCGTGCGGGGGACCAGTGCCAGGCGAGCAAGCAGGTCTGCTTTGGTTTTTTCGGCCATGTCCCACAAGCCGTTGTGTGCGGTGAAGTCGCCATACACCTGCCCCAGCGTGCGAAGGTGCGTGCACAGCAGGCCAAAATGTTTGGCTTCGTCCTGTGCCACGCCCATCCACTGTCGGTAAAAACTGTCGGGCAAGCCGGGAAAGCGCCAAACGATGTCCAGCGCCAAATTGACCGCGTTCAACTCGATGTGTGCCAATGAGTGGATCAGGGCGGCGCGCCCTGCCACAGATTGCACGGAGCGCTGCTTGACTTTGGTCGGGTGAACCAACTCGGGCTTGTCTGCGCGGCCTGGCAGTTGAGGGGGTTCGTCAAATTTGCGGTTGGCATCGATCGGTAGAGTGGACAGGCAGATTGCCAGAACCTCAGCGCATTTGGCATGAGGGTCCTGGATCTGCAATGCCTGAAGGGCTTGCCCCCGCAGATCTCTCTCAACGACGCTGCGTGTCAAATCGGCCGTGCTCAAGTCGCGCTGATCGGGATGGTTTTGTAGGCGCCACTGGCGATTTTCTTTTCCCATTCGGCAGGGCCCGTGATGTGAGCACTGGTGCCACCGGCATCCACGGCCACGGTCACTGGCATGTCCACGACGTCGAATTCGTAAATGGCTTCCATGCCCAGATCGGCAAACCCCACCACCTTGGCCGTTTTGATGGCCTTGCTGACGAGGTAGGCCGCGCCACCGACCGCCATCAGGTAAGCGCTTTGGTGCTTCTTGATGGCTTCAATGGCCACTGGGCCACGCTCGGCTTTGCCCACCATCGCAATCAGGCCCGTCTGGGCCAGCATCATCTCTGTGAATTTGTCCATGCGGGTGGCGGTCGTGGGGCCAGCGGGGCCCACAGCCTCGTCGCGCACGGGGTCCACGGGGCCAACGTAGTAAATCACCCGGTTGGTGAAGTCCACGGGCAGCTTTTCGCCTTTGGCCAACATGTCTTGAATCCGCTTGTGCGCGGCATCGCGGCCTGTCAACATTTTGCCGTTGAGCAAAATGGTGTCACCGGGCTTCCAGCTGGCCACTTCTGCTTTGGTGAGCGTGTTCAAGTCCACCTTTTTGCTTTTCTGGTAATCGGGCGTCCAGTTGACGTTAGGCCAGAGGTCCAGGCTAGGGGGGGTGAGGTAAACCGGGCCGCTGCCGTCCATCACAAAGTGGGCGTGCCGTGTGGCCGCGCAGTTCGGGATCATCGCGATGGGTTTGCTGGCCGCATGTGTGGGGTACATCTTGATCTTGACGTCCAGCACAGTGGTCAACCCGCCCAGGCCTTGGGCGCCAATGCCCAAGGCGTTGACCTTTTCAAACAGTTCGAGCCGCAGCTCTTCCACCTGGGTCAACTTGTCTCCCTTGGCGGCTTTGGTCTGGAGTTCGTACATGTCAAGGTCGTCCATCAGGCTTTCTTTGGCCATCAGGAC
>CAZHDP010000625.1:0-1817 GCA_964531605.1 uncultured Burkholderiaceae bacterium
CGGTCCAGGCTTCTTTGTTGCGCTGCACTTGCTTGGCCACATCGCGCAGGGCGTCCGAAGCCCCTTTGCGGTCAAATTTGTTGATGGCCACCAACTCGGCAAAGTCGAGCATGTCGATTTTTTCAAGCTGGCTGGCCGCACCAAACTCGGGCGTCATCACGTACATGGGCACGTCCACGTGCGGCACGATGGCCGCATCGCCTTGGCCAATGCCAGAAGTTTCGACCACGATCAGGTCAAAGCCTGCCACCTTGCAAGCGGCCACCACATCGGGCAGACAAGCGCTGATTTCAGAGCCAAAGTCGCGCGTGGCCAGCGAGCGCATGAAGACCTTGGGGCCTTTGCTCCAGGGCGAGATCGCATTCATCCGGATGCGGTCACCCAGCAGGGCACCACCCGATTTGCGGCGGCTGGGATCAATAGAGATCACCGCGATGTTCAGTTGGTCGTCCTGGTCCAGCCGCAAGCGACGGATCAGCTCATCCGTCAGGCTGGATTTGCCTGCCCCGCCGGTGCCCGTGATGCCGATGACAGGTATCTTTTTGATAGCAGACTTTGAGGCCAGTTCTGCCGAAACTGGGCTTTTACCGGCCGAGTTTTCGAGTCCTGTGATCAGTTGAGCCAGTGCCCGCCAAGCAGACTCGGTGTGGCCCTCGATGGCGCTCAATTGGGCGGGAGCATAGCCGGTGATGTCTTGGTCGCACCGCATCACCATTTCGCCGATCATGCCTTGCAAGCCCATGCGTTGACCGTCTTCTGGGCTGTAGATGCGGGTGACGCCATAGGCCTGCAGCTCTCGGATTTCAGCAGGCACGATCACGCCGCCGCCGCCGCCAAACACCTTGATGTGGGCGCCCCCACGGCTCTTGAGCAGGTCCACCATGTACTTGAAGTACTCGACATGGCCGCCTTGGTAACTGCTGATGGCAATGCCTTGCACGTCTTCTTGCAAAGCCGCCGTCACCACTTCGTCCACGCTGCGGTTGTGGCCCAGGTGAATCACCTCAGCGCCCATGCCTTGCAGGATGCGGCGCATGATGTTGATCGCCGCGTCGTGCCCGTCAAACAAGCTGGCTGCGGTGACGAAGCGAACTTTGTGGGTGGGGCGGTAGTTGGCCAAGGCTTTGAATTCAGCGGACAAATCGGTCATTTAAGGTGTCTCCGTGGGGTGTGCAGAGGGATCGACGCACAGCATAAGCCGATGATATTACGCCTGGTTGACGTTTACGTAAACGTCAACTTTAAAAGCAGTGCCTGATCTGACCAGGGCACTGTGCAATGACAAGTGGCGCCGAAGCGCCACTTGAAGACCCGTCACGGGTCAAGTTGAGGGCGTGGCACTCAACCCCCGTAGAGGTATTTGGGCAGCCACAGGGTCAGGCCAGGCCAGATGTACATCAGCACCATGCAGATCACCACAATGAACATGTAAGGCATCATCCCTGCGAAGATCTGGTTGATCGTCACGTGGGGCGGTGACACCCCTTTCAGGTAAAAGGCAGACATGGCCACGGGCGGCGACAAGAACGCCGCTTGCAGGTTCACGAACACCAGCACGCCCCAGAGCATCGGGTCGATCTGGAAGTGTTGCAGCAGGGGCAGGAAGATGGGCACAAAGATCACGATGATCTCGGTCCATTCCAAGGGCCAGCCCAGCACAAAGATGATGGCCTGCGACAACAGCATGAACTGCATGGGGGTGAGGTTCATGCCCAGCACCCATTCTTCGACCAGGCGCTGTCCGCCCAAAATGGCAAACACGGCAGAGAACAGCGCAGACCCGACGAACAACCAGCACACCATGGCCGTGGTCTTGG
>CAZHDP010000626.1:0-1803 GCA_964531605.1 uncultured Burkholderiaceae bacterium
ACGGTCCACGATGGCTCCGTGATCGACGATCACCCCCATCCCTACCTCACAAGCAGGTGCCAACACAGCGCCTGCGGCGACAAAACACCCCATTCCAATGTGTGCGAAGGCGGACACAGATGCACGAGGGTGCACAACTGAGGCCAAACACGCAGGGCCATTGGTTTGCAAAAAAAACAAGCTTTCCCGTTGACGATGGAGGTTGTTGCCAATGGCCACATGAACCACACCTGTGAATTGCTCAGCTTGAGCAGACGCTACCAACGCCACGCCGGGTACCAGCATGCCAAGACACCTCGAACCATCCCGGTCAGATGCCACGACGCCAGACCATCTGCCCTGGGCCAATGCCGCATCGGCCACCACTCGACCATGACCACTGGCACCAAACACCAACAGCACAGGGGCAGCCTTCAAAGCAGAAGCGTTGGTGTGCATCGGACGTCAGCCTTTCAGTCAATACGCGTTGGCTTTTTCCAGCACCGCAGGTGCCAGAGAAACACGGGTCAGTACATCGACAATGCGGTGACCTGCTTGGCCATCGCCATACACATTTTCAACAGGCCATCGCCCGATAGACAAAGCGCTTGATATACAGTCTCTGATGGCGAGGCAGTCGCAGTCAACGTCCATCACATTGCGATTGCGCTCGCGCAGATGCTGGCGCTGCCCAACATTGACCACAGGTGTTCCAAACGTAGCAGCTTCAATGATGCCCGCAGAGGAATTCCCCACCATCACGTGAGCATGCCGCATGGCCGAGGCAAACACGGCCCTCGGCAAGTGGGTCACGCGCTGCGACCCCGATGGCAAAGGGAATGCATCAAGTGCTTGCAACACACCCGCAGAACCAGCATCGGCGTTCGGCGCCAACCAGACGACAGGCAGCCCCACGTCATTTAACGCTTCGCACAAGGCAAGGGTTTGGTCAAAGGCTTCCTGGGCTTGCTGAACCACGGGGTGAAACAGCACCAAGCCCCACGGACCGTGAAGTGGTAACGCCAACTGCTGACGGCATGCCAGCTCAGTGGATTGGGCCAACATCGTCAAACCATCCAATCCAGGCGCACCCGTTACCCAAATGTGGTCAGCAAGTTCGCCCATGCGCACGAGTCGCTCACGTGAGGCTTGCGTCGCCACACAATGGTAGGTGCTCAGCTTGCTGATGGCATGCCGCATCGGCTCATCGACAGTACCTGAACGCTCACCGCCATGAACATGCACGGTCACCACCCCTTGGTGCAACGCGGCAATCGCCCCAGCAAGCATCTCCCCCCTGTCCCCCAACAACAGCAACACGTCGGGTCGCTCAACAGTCAGCATGTTCGCCACGCCCTGTAAGCAAGTGCCCACCGCGCTCGCCATGCTTTCACGGGTACGTGCAAGCATGTCCACCGGGATCTCAGCGCAGACCGGCAACCCGGATGCCCGCACCTCTGCCACGGTGTAGCCCCAACTCTGATCTAAGTGCATGCCTGTGACAGCTACCTGCACCTGCAAGCTCGGCTCTCGAGCAGCCTGCTCTAAAGTTGACTGCATCAAGCCGAAGTCGGCCCGGGTGCCCGTCAGGTAGATCACTTTGCGGGTCATGCCAAATCAGTCCATTGCAGCACATGGCCCACGGGCATCGCCACCAGTACTTCGCGGCCTAGCACAGCGTCCCAATCTTTGGGTGCGATGCCAGTCGCTGGGCGGCGACAGGTCAACATCTCAGCGGCCAACACCGCCCCCGCTGGAATATCTACAGCGGCGACCACACTGCGGCGAGCCACTTGCGCGGTATTCAACTCTTCAGACCGAGGG
>CAZHDP010000627.1:0-1797 GCA_964531605.1 uncultured Burkholderiaceae bacterium
CGTTGGGCCGCCCAACCAGGGCCAATACAGGTTTCATCTTGAAGCGTTATTCCGGCACGAAGCCAAAGACGCTGCCACTGCGCGTCACCACCACCAAAGTGCCATCCACCAAAACGGGTGCACCCACGATGGCAGAACCATCGGTACTGACACGAGACAACGGCGAACCGTCTTCGCGGGAAAAGAAATGCAGCATGCCATTGCCATCACCGACGACCACCGAACGCCCCAGCACCAAAGGTGCCGTCAAGCTACGATGCTGCAGTCGGTCAGAGATCCACAGGCGCTGTCCATCAGATCGTCGCCAAGCAACCATGCGCCCATCAGCCTCGGTTCCGACGACGCGATCTGCATCGCCATGGAGCCCTTCAAAACCGCTTGCGGGTTGCGACCACACCAAACTGCCCCGAGCAGCATTCACACAACCGACGCTAGACTGAAATGCACGCACGCAAACGATGTCACCCACTCGGCTGACCCTGCTGACCAAATCAACCAAGCGCTCAACGTCATTGGTCCCACGCGGGGTAGACACCGGCACCTCCCAACGGGCATTGCCATTGGACGGGTTGAGTCCAGCAAGGCGACCGCCTTGCCCCAACACCAATGTGTCTCCCACGGCCATCAACACACCGGCTTGTCGAAGCACCAAGGGCTCACCTTGTCGAAGTTGCGTCCACAGTCGACGCCCGGTCTGACCGTCATAGGCCGTGACGGCGCGATCAGCCGTGGCAACAAAGACGCGACCACCAGCAACCAAAGGCACCGTATAAGCTTGCGCGCCAAGGCGCTGCCGCCAGAGTTCCTTGTCACCATCGACCACCACCAGTTGGTTCGAGCGGGTGATGACCGCGAACACCTTGCCATCTCCGCCGACACCTGAGGCCAAAGGCTCACCGATCAACTTGCGCCACTGCTCTTGCCCCGTGCGTGCATTCAAAGACAGCAACGTACCGTCGGATGCAGCCACCGTGATGCTTCCTCGGTCAACAGAGGCCTCCAAAGGAAACCCGACCTCCCCCAAACGCTGAGACCACGCTTGCTTGACGCCAAGCAGGGCCACATTGGGTGGCAGCTCTTTGGGTTTAGGCTTGTCCGTGGTGCTGGAACACCCCATGACACCCAACACGAAGGCGAGCGACGTCGCCCAAACCTTGACCGTGGACAGTCGTCTGGTTGACTGCAATGCAGGCGTGTGGGCCGTTGGGTGCGCGATAGAGGTCACCTTGAATCCAATCACTTAGGAGAATCAACCACTTTAGAGGAACCAGCGGCTTTGTCCGACACAGAGGGGTCCACGCCCATGGCGTTCAGCTTGAATTCCACCAAACGGCGATAGTCCGTGGTCAGAGGCAGCAGCGAATGAGCCTTCACGTATTCTGTTTTGGCCTCTGCAGACTTGCCTTGAAGGGCCAGAATGTCACCCTTGCGGTCAGCGACGAGGCCATCAAACTCCTTTGGAAAACTGCCGGTTAACTGTTTCAAGGCTTCATCGTACGATTTTGCTTCGGCCAACAGCGCCGATAAACGGAGTTTTGCGACAGCCTGATAGCCCACATTGTCTGATTTTTCTGCAACCCAACGCAAAGCCGCTTGAGCTTGATCAGCTTTGCCGTTGTCGGCAAAAACTTTTGCGGACAACAGACCGGCTTGTTGAGCGTAGGCCGTCGAACCAAACTTTTCTTGAATGTCAGCGAAAGCCCGCTCTAATTTGGGGACATCCCCCCCTTTGAAGGCGCGTTCGACTTCATCGAACAAGGCAGCCGATTTCACAGCCTGGTTGCGCTGCCAGTATTG
>CAZHDP010000628.1:0-1795 GCA_964531605.1 uncultured Burkholderiaceae bacterium
TTGGCAGAGAAATACGGGACGGTGTTTCGAGGCTGCATGACCCAAATTGGTGACCTGCCCATAGGTTTTGAGTCCTGGGACCATGTCCCACACAACCCTTTCTTTGCACCGGTGGCCGATGTGCAGGCACTGGAAGATTACATGGACCGTTTGCGCAAAGCGGGCGACTCTTGCGGCGCCCGCATCCGGGTTGTGGCGTCTGGCATGCCCGTCGGCTTGGGCCAGCCTTTGTTTGACAAGCTGGACGCTGACATTGCCTTTGCGATGATGGGCATCAATGCGGTCAAAGGGGTCGAGATAGGTGCTGGCTTCGCCAGCGTGAGCCAGCGCGGCACGACGCACGGAGATTCGTTGTCTCCTGAGGGTTTTCGCACCAACCATTCAGGGGGTGTGTTGGGCGGGATCAGCACCGGACAAGACCTGGAAGTGTCGATCGCCATCAAGCCCACCAGCTCCATCATCACGCCGCGTGAGTCGATTGACGTGACGGGGCAAAGCACCGAAGTCATCACCAAAGGCCGCCATGACCCGTGTGTCGGCATCCGGGCCACACCGATTGCCGAGGCCATGTTGGCGCTGGTGGTGATGGAGCACGCCCTGCACCACCGCGCCCAGTGCGGTGATGTGCAGGTCGGGTTGGCTCCGATCCCCGCCGCTGCGCCTGGCGCCGGGCCTGCGCACTGATCGAGTCTGTGCCCCAAGCGCCAGACCCTGGGCGGCAGCTGATGCCGTTTGCGGCCTTGTCCGCAAGCTACTTTGCCCACATCGGGTTTTTCAATCCTTACCTGTCGCTGTGGCTCAAAGAGATGGGTTACGGTATTTTCGCCATCAGCATCTTGACGTCATTGCAGGCCGCCACAAGGTTGTTTGCGCCGTATGGCTGGGGCACCCTCAGCGACCGCACGGGGGAGCGGGTGAAGTTGTTGCGTTTTTGTGCCTTGGTCGCGTTGACCATGACTGTCGGCCTGTGGTTTGACCTGGGCTTGCTGGGGCTGTCCTTGGTCTTTTTTGTCTTGTTCACCCACACCAGCGCGATGATGCCGATGAGCGAGGCCGCGATGGCCCATTTGGTGAGCCAGGGCGGTAGCTTCAATGCCCACCGCTATGGCCGCGTGAGGCTTTGGGGATCTGTGGGGTTTTTGATCACCGTTTTTGCGGCAGGCAGTTGGTTTGAAGCCTATGGCATGCGCCATTTTCCTGCGTGGACGTCCATCACGATGTTGGCGGTGGCGTTGAGCGTGTGGCGCCTTCCTGACCTCAAAGAGGCTGTGCAAACGCACCACGAAACGGTGGCGGTGGGGCCGATTTTGAGAGATCCCAAAGTCATTTGGTTTTTTGCCAGCTTGTTTTTTCATGTGCTGGCGCACATTGGCATCTATGTGTATTTCTCGTTGTACCTGGATTCATTGGGCTACAGCAAAACCATGATTGGCCTGATGTGGGCGGTCTCGGTGGTGATGGAGATTTTGTGGTTTTTCACGCAGAGCCGGTGGTTACCACGCTTCAGTCTGGCGGGGTGGCTGGTGCTGTGCGGCGCTGCCATGGTGGTGCGCATGGGGTTGACGGCTTTTGGCGCATCGGTGCTGGGGGTGCTGGTGATCGCTCAGCTCTTGCATGCGATGACTTTTGCTGCGCACCATGCGGTGTGCATCGCGTTGATCTCTGAGCATTTTCCTGCTCGATTGAGGGGGCGAGGGCAGGCCTTGTTCACCGTGATTGGCTATGGCTTCACGGGGGTTTGGGGCAGCCTGGGGGGCGGGTGGCTGAGCGCTCAATTCGGCTTGGCGACCGTTTA
>CAZHDP010000629.1:0-1792 GCA_964531605.1 uncultured Burkholderiaceae bacterium
CCCCAGACGACCCCAGCGACACGGCCATCGTTCAATCGATCATTGCCATGGCAGGTCACCTGGGTTTGCAGGTAGTGGCCGAGGGTGTGGAGACACCAGCCCAAGCCAACTTTCTGAAAGAAAGCCATTGCAAATGCATGCAAGGCTATTTGTTCAGTCGACCCCTGCCGTTGAATGCCTGGATTGAGCAGCTGCAAGCCCACGCACTGCGCTGAAATGACCTGATGGGGTGCTGGTGTTTTGTTTTAGACTGAACCCCAGATCATTCATCTCAACACAAGGATCGGGTCGTGACTGAATTTGCTAAAGACATTTATACCGAGCCCCAGAACATCGACGTCAACACCCTCAATAACCTGGGCCCCTTGCGCGCCATGGCGGGTGTCTGGCAAGGGCAACGTGGGCTGGACGTGAAGCCCAAAGCAGAGGGGCCTAAAAAACAGGCGTTTGTGGAATGCATCGAATTGCAGCCCATCGACCCGCAAACCAATGGACCGCAGTTGCTGTACGGCCTGAGATACCACACGCACATCACCAAGCCCGACCAAGTCAAAACTTACCACGACCAGGTGGGCTACTGGCTGTGGGAACCTGCCACTGAAACCCTCATCCACACCATCACCATCCCGCGCGGCCAGGTGGTCATGGCCTCTGGCAAGGCCAGTGCCGATGCGAAAACGTTCGAACTGGTGGCCACGCACGTTGACCCGCACTTTGGCATCCGCTCCGCCCCCTTTTTGGACCACTCTTTTAAAACGGTAGAGTTCCGCATCCAGGTGACCCTCAATGACGATGGCACCTGGGGCTATGAGGAAGACACGGTGTTGATGATCCGAGGACAAACCGAGCCGTTTCACCACACAGACAAAAACCTGCTGCACAAGGTGGCTGAACCGACGCCCAACCCCTTGGCAGCCTAGCCTGAGGCAGCGCTCTGGCTGCGCTGCCTCAGCGTCTGCGGCGTTTGCTGAGTGCAAAACCCAGAGCGCCGATCACCCCGGCCAGCAGTGCCAGCGCACCACGTCCCAGCGTGGGGACAGAGGCAACACCACCGCCGCCAGCGGGCGCCACCACAGGGTCATCCCAAGTCACCACAATCGAGCCATCGCCGCCACTGGTCGACGGCGCACCTGCATTGGTCCCCGTGGTGTAGGCGCCGCCAACGCTGCCTCCACCGCCACCGCCGCCGCCTCCTCCTCCGCCGCCATACCCACCACCACCGCCACCACCAGCCGAACCATAAGCGGTAGGGTTACTGGCAAATGTGTCGGCACCTCCACCGCTTCCGCCGCTTCCCGAGCCCGCACCGACACCACCTGCAACGGCGTCAGCAGCGCCGCCGGTGAAAGAGCCACCACCACGACCACCGGCGCCTCCATTGCCATTGCTTCCGCCCGTACCGAACTGGGTACCCACCGCGCCAGCAGCCCCACCGGTCCCGCCGCCGCCGACCAAACCGCCACCGGAATCCGCCGGACCGCCATTGCCGCCAACGCCTGCGCAACCTCCATCACCCGCCGCCAGGCCATCGCGGGCCGCAAAAGTACCGATCAACATTACACGGCCCGTTAGAGAAGGGATGTACGCCGCTGCGGTTCTGGACCTGTACTCGCGGCGAATCGTGGGCTGGTCGATGCACGACAGCATGACTTCGCAACTGGTGGCCGACGCCTTGATGATGGCAGTGTGGCGCCGAGGAAAACCAGTGGCGCTGCTGCACCACTCGGACCAGGGTAGCCAGTACACCAGCGAGCACTTCCAGCAACTGCTCAAGGAACAAGGCATCACATGC
>CAZHDP010000630.1:0-1790 GCA_964531605.1 uncultured Burkholderiaceae bacterium
TTCATGGGCGACGCCTTGCGTGATGCCCTGGACCCACGCAAGGCGGAGGTCACCTCATGACGCTGCTCACAGTCAAAGACCTCCGGGTGCGTTTTGGTGACAAAACAGTGGTGGACGGCATCAGCTTCGACATCGCGGCAGGCGAAAAGTTGGCCCTGGTGGGCGAATCCGGCTCGGGCAAGACGCTCACGGCGCTCAGTTTGCTGGGGCTGGTGCAAAACGCGACCATGTCGGGCACGGCGCATTTCAATGGGCAAGACCTGATCGCCGCGTCTGAACGCGAGCTGCGTGCGATCCGTGGGCAAGACATCGCGATGATTTTTCAGGAGCCCATGACAGCGCTGAACCCGCTGTTCACCATTGGCAGCCAAATCGCCGAGGTTTTGCAGCTCAAAAAGGCACTTTCGGCAGACCAGGCCTCAAAGTCAGCTATTGAATTGATAGCATCTACGGGCATTCCTGATCCGGTGCGCCGGGCTGACAGCTTCCCGCACCAGCTCAGCGGTGGTCAGCGCCAGCGGGCCATGATTGCGATGGCTTTGGCCTGCGAGCCCAAGCTGTTGTTGGCAGATGAACCCACCACGGCGCTCGATGTCAGCTTGCGTCGGGGCATTTTGGCGTTGCTCTCGGATTTGCAGCGCCAGCACAACATGGCGGTGCTGTTGATCACCCACGACCTGAACCTGGTGCGCCACTTTGCCCAGCGCGTGGCGGTGATGGAGCGTGGGCACCTCGTGGAGCAGGGCGATGTGGCCGACGTGTTTGCCCGCCCGCAACACGCCTACACCGCCAAATTGCTGGACAGCCGACCTCGCCGAGACGTGGCAGAGGTGGCAGACTTGGCGTCAGTGACCGTTGACCCATCGGCTGCCGCCTTGAGCGGGCAAGGGGTACGGGTGACTTACCCCGTGCCGCTTGCGGGCCTGCGCGGCTGGTTTCAAAAGGGCGAGTTTGTGGCGGTCAAAGGTGCAGACTTTGCCCTGGCTGCTGGTCAAACCTTGGGCGTGATCGGCGAGTCTGGCTCGGGCAAGTCCACCTTGGCCTTGGCCGCGCTGGGTTTGGTGCCTTTTCGCGGGACGCTGTCGGTGGGCGATCAAGCGTGGGGCAGGGGGCGTGTGGCCGATCAAGCTTTGCGGCGGCGTTTGCAGGTGGTGTTCCAAGACCCGTTTTCGTCACTGTCCCCCCGCATGACGGTAGAGGAGATCGTTGGCGAGGGCTTGCGTGTGCACGAGCCTGAGCTGTCAACCGGGCAACGGCGTGACAAGGTTGTGCGGGCCTTGACTGATGTGGGCATGGACGATGCGGCTTTCCCTGGCCTGTTGCAGCGCTATCCGCATGAATTTTCAGGCGGTCAGCGCCAACGTTTGGCCATCGCCCGGGCCTTGATCGTCCAACCGGCGGTGCTGGTGCTCGACGAGCCCACCAGCGCGCTCGACGTGACGATCCAGCAGCAGGTTTTGCGTTTGTTGCAACGTTTGCAGCGCGAGCGGGGATTGGCTTACCTGCTGATCACCCACGATGTCGAGGTCATCCGGGCCATGGCCCATCACGTCATCGTGATGCAAAACGGTGAGGTGGTGGAGTCCGGGCCGGTCGATGTGGTCATGGCCAACCCCAGCCACCCGTATACCCAAAGTCTGCTGGCTGACGCCTGAAAGAGGATGAGCGATCAAGCTTGCGTGGCTTGAATTCGAGGCCTTTTGCTGTTACATTAACGGCTTCACGACCAAATTGTCGAAAGACGGGCGAGTACAAACCGCCCGTTTTTTTTGGGCCATCGTTTTCGAATG
>CAZHDP010000631.1:0-1788 GCA_964531605.1 uncultured Burkholderiaceae bacterium
CGCCCGGGGGTGTCGTGATGAACCACCCCACGCGTGGGTTTGGGGAGGTCAGTTGCAGGGCCGATTTGGCGAGATCAAGCGCCAGATGGATGGGGTTTACCGTCATCAGGTCATCGATCAGCGAGACCAGCACTCGATGGTTCTTGCGCCACGGTTGCCTTGACCCGCCGCGCCACGCAAATTGCGGTTGTCCAGCGTCAGGATGCCACAGGTGTCTGTGGCTTGAGGTCCGATCGGCGTTGCTTGCAATGTGAACGTGGTGGCTGTTGGCACCCCACCCACAAAGGTCACGTTATAACGTGGTGCCCCCGACAGTGACAGCTGCCCAAATCCCCACGCAACAATGGTCGCGTCATTGATGGGCACGCCTGCTTGCGTCGTTAGGTATGTTCCCGCAATGGTGTAGTTTTGTTCAAGCCTTTGTGCCACCGCCAACATGGCATTCTTGGCATCACTGCGGTGGCTGCGACGCACGTATTCGTTGTAGTTCGGGACGGCCAAAGCGGTCAGCAGACCAACCAGCGCGACGGTGATCATCATTTCGATCAGCGTGAACCCGCGCACGCGCTGGGCAGAGCATTTTTTCATCAAAAGATCTCTCATTTTGTCAAAATTTCTCGCCAAGAATACCGCCCTTTGGGCGTCGCGTTGGTGGTGTTTTTGAGTCCACCTCCTCTGGTTTTGCTCTGGTTGGTCAGCACCACAGATTCATTGGTGGGGCTCACGTAGGAGTTACCAACTTTCACAATGGCACTGGATCCCAAGCTGATGCCGCCAACCAAGGTGCCGTTGACCACAAGGCCCCCGATTTTGCCGGAACACAAGTTCACCGAATTCACAAATCCAGAGTTTGACGGCACACATGCACTGCCTCCGGGTTGCGTCGTGCCGATCAGCACTGCACCCGTGTCGGCAGGCAAGCCTGGGTTGGACAGCACACGTTCACCGGCACTGAACAACATCTTCCATCCTGATTTACCCGACATGTTGGGTGCAGACCATGTCCTGACCGTTTCACCATTTTGAACCGTCGTGGAGTAGCTGATGTTTGCCAATTGACTGCTGGTGACGGTCAGGCTCGACGAAGGTTTGTCGTCTTCGACGGCAATGAAACTGCGTGTTGAGGTGTCTGTGTAGTCATCTGCCTCAATCAGCTTGCCTGTGCCAATGGTCACCAACTGGCCTACGCCATCACACGATTTCACCACGGCAGGAGCCATGGTGATGGGCTCGCCAGTTGCATACAAGATGCCGATGTAGCGCCATGCGCCATCTGGATCGCCCTTGGTAGCCAGCACATAGTTGGCTCCGCTGGCTTTCGAAAATTGGAACTTGTGAAGGTTGCCCAGCAGGTCACCCGCGTACACCGTATCAACCAAGCCGTCGTAATCGGTATCTACGGGGTTAGGTGTCGCAAGCCCGTTGTTGGGACCTCCATGTGCAACCAGTTTGGATTGCACGCTGCCAGTGGATGCGTTCAAAAAGTACAACACCGCTTTGCCATTGTCGGAGCCAAACCCATTGCCCACCACCACACTCCACTGACCCTGGCTTCCAGCGTTGGTGACTGTCTTGGCAATCTGGCTGTTGGCTGCGGTGACAGGATCGATCACCGGCTCGTTGAATGTGTAGCCTAAATCGCCATCGGCCGCTGAGGTGAATTCCCACAAGGGCAAATTGGCCAACGTGGCTTCTGATGCGGTTTCAAAAGTGCTTTGTGTCGTGATGTCCAGTGCGTAATAGCCTCTGCCACCAGCGCCAAGACCTCCCACGAGCAGGGTCTTCCAG
>CAZHDP010000632.1:0-1782 GCA_964531605.1 uncultured Burkholderiaceae bacterium
GGCGTGGTGTTTGCGGTGCACGGCCACAAACTCCTTGGTCTCCATGCCGGTCGTGAGCCACAACCAGAAGCGGAAAAAATGGGAAGGAATGGCATGCAGCTCCAACGCCCGGTGCGCTTGGTGGCGGTGCAGAAAAATCGTGACGCCCATGATGGTCAGGTGGGTCACGATCAAGGTGTAGATCGTGACTTGCCACCAGGCCGCGTCCAGCACGCCGTGGGCCAACACATTCAACAAGGTATCCAAAATGGTCATAGCAGGGAATCCAGTCACCCAAAACGCCGTCAACAAGCGACGGCACAGCTCTCAATTGTCGTTCTTTTTGGCCATTCAGGCAGCCTGAGGCCTATCGCCGCTCCCAAACGGCCGCAAAAAAGCCGTCCGTGGCGTGGCGGTGAGGCCACAGGCGCAAATAGGGTCCGCTGCACAGGGCTTCGGCCCCATCGACCTTCAACTGCGTCAACAACGGTGCGGCTTCCAGCAGGGTGAAGTCAGGGTGTGCCGCTGAAAACGCCTCGGCCACCGCCTCGTTTTCTTGGGGCAACAGACTGCACGTGGCGTACACCAAGCGCCCACCCGACTTGAGCAAGCGCGCGGCGCTTTCCAAAATCGCCAACTGCTGTGCCGCTTGCGCTTCGATGGTTTTCGGCGTCTGACGCCATTTCAGGTCGGGATTGCGGCGCAAGGTACCCAAGCCGGAACAGGGCGCATCCACCAGCACCCGGTCCATCTTGCCGGACAAGCGCTTCACGCGGTCGTCACGCTCGTGCGCGATGGCGGCGGGGTGCACGTTGCTCAGGCCGCTGCGTGCCAGACGAGGTTTCAACGCGTCCAGCCGGTGGGCCGAGTTGTCAAACGCGTACAAGCGCCCGGTGTTGCGCATGGTGGCGCCAATGGCCAGCGTTTTGCCGCCCGCTCCGGCACAGAAATCCACCACCATCTCGCCACGTTTCGCGTCCAGCAACAACGCCAGCAACTGCGAGCCTTCGTCCTGCACCTCGACGCGGCCTTTGTTGAACGCGTCCACCTTGGCCAAATTCGGCTTGCCTTCCAAACGCAAGCCCCATGGCGAATACGGCGTAGGGGTCGACGCCATGCGTGCGGCTTTCAACTCCGCCTGCACCTCAGGTCGTTTGGCCGACAGGGCGTTGACCCGCAAATCCAACGGCGCACTCTGGCTCAGGCTTTCCACCAGCGGCCAAAATTCGGCTTTCTCTGGCGTGTTCAACTGCGCCTTCAGCGCCTCGACCAGCCACTCAGGCAAGTTGTGGCGATGGCGTTCCATCAAATCAGCGGATTTGACGGCATCACACGCGTCCAGCCATTCCTTTTCTTTGTCGCTCAAGGCACTTTTGAGGAAGTCGCGTGCGCCCACGCCATGGGCAAACCCCAAAATGGCCAAACGGCGCTCTTTCGGACCCGAGCCGGACGGTGCAAAGTGATCGAACAGCAGTTTTTAGCGCAACACGGCGTAGACCGTGTCGGCCAACGTGGCGCGCTCACGGGGGCCAAAGCCCCGGTTGTCGCGGAAAAAACGGGACACCACCGCATCAGCGGGGTGGTCAAATTGGAGGGTCAGTCGGACAAGTTCCGAACACGCGTCGAGCAGGGCTTTAGGATGCATAGCCCTCTATTGTCCCCTGCTTCCTGCCATTCACGCCATTGCCCCATGAACACCCCTCTGCCCCCCATCCCAGCCGAACACACCGTGCCACCCGGACGCTACGAACACTACAAAGGCATGCACTACGAGGTGCTGGGCACCGCGCGCCACAGCGAAAC
>CAZHDP010000633.1:0-1764 GCA_964531605.1 uncultured Burkholderiaceae bacterium
TTCCCCAACTGCTGGGATGATTTGCGGGCAGCTTTGCGTCATACCTCAGACAGTCTAGTCATTTTCGTATACGATATAACAAATCCGATTGACCTACACCATCCCATCCGCATCCACCATGCTGCCCTGGCCTACCTCGTCGTCGCCTCAACGCCTCAGCGATGTGCGGGACACGTCGCTTTCCAAATTGGTCAGAGACGACGTGTTGGCGCTGATCCTCAACGGCACCCTTCTGCCCGGACAACGGATCAACGAGCCTGACGTGGCGCAACGCCTGCAAGTGTCACGGGTGCCCGTGCGTGAAGCCCTGCGCGAACTGGAAAGCTCTGGACTGGTGGTGGCCCGCAAGCACGCAGGTGTGTTTGTGCGGCAGCTTGAAACCAGAGAAGTACAAGACCTGTACCAATTGCGTGCCCTGCTCGACGGCTATGCGGGACGATGTGCGGCCCAATTGCCGCAAGACAAGCGCGACACCTTGGTGCAGGTGCTGGACACCTCCATCGTCACGATGCGGGCTTGTGCCAACCCTGAAGCCCCAGAGTTGCAACGCTACTACGCAGAAAACCTGAAGTTCCACTGGGCGATCGTTGAGGCCGCAGACAACGCGAGCTTCTCAGAGACCTACCGAGGCATCGTGCAAAAGCTGCACTTGTCACGGCTCAAAAATCTGGCCCAGGGCGTCGGCATGCGGGCGTCCATTGCACAGCATGTGGACATCACCGACGCGGTGCGCACGGGCAACCCGTCTCGCTGCGAACGGCTGATGTCGCGCCATGTGATCGATGCCTTGGAACGTTTGCAACCCTTGCCGCCCAACCTTTAACCCCACCCTCAACAAAGCACACCAGGAAACTACGCACCCTTTTGCATGCAGGCTCCAGCATGGTCTTCGCCCCAGCCCTGTTCACGGGCGAGGCCTCGGCGCAGAGCGCCTTTCCCAACAAGCCGTTGCGCTACATCGTGCCTGTGGCGGCAGGTGGCGGCAGTGACATGGTGGGCCGCACCGTCACCGAACGCTGGGGTACCGTGCTCAAGCAAAGCTTTGTGGTCGATAACCAAGGCGGCGGCGGCGGCGTGATTGCAAGCCAAGCCACGGCGCGCGCTCAGCCCGACGGCTACACGCTGATGCAAGGCTACGTGGCCACCCACGGCACCAGTCCGGCCACGCGCAAACTGCCGTATGACGCGATCAAGGATTTCAGCCCCATCGGCATGATAGGCACCACACCCAATGTGTTGGTGGTCAATGCAGGCTTGCCGGTCAACACGGTCAAAGAGTTCGTCGATTACGTCAAAAAGAACCCTGGCAAAGTCAGCTATGGCTCTGCAGGCCAAGGCTCACTCACTCACCTGACGATGGAGCTGTTCAAGCAACGCATCGACTCGTTCATGGTGCACATCCCCTACCGGGGCATCGCACCCGCCTTCACTGATTTGATGGGTGGTCAAACGCAAGCGATGTTCCCTGGCTTGGCGGCTGCTGTGCCCCACATCCGCTCAGGGCGTGTGCGGCCTTTGGCGGTCACCGGCTCTCAACGCCACCCGCAGTTCAAAGACATACCTACGCTCGAAGAGGCAGGCTTCAAAGGCTTTGATGCGCAACAGTGGTATGGCGTGGTGGGCCCAGCGGGCATCCCTGCCCCCATCATCAAACAGCTCAATGAGTCACTGGCCACCGTCTTACGAGCGCCCGACCTGCGTGAAAAACTGGCGGTAGAGGCCATCGAGCCTGTGGTGATGACCCCCGAGCAGTTTGGCGCCTAC
>CAZHDP010000634.1:0-1750 GCA_964531605.1 uncultured Burkholderiaceae bacterium
AGACCGAGGTCTCAACTTAAACCAACTGGCCTCCACGAAAACCGGGGCGATTCACGATCTGGGTTTCAAGCATCCCATCAAACGCGACGAGGCGTCGATAGCCGCGTTTAGCGATTCCATCAAAGGCTTCTACCAGCGGGAGTTGGGGTGTGGCGAGGTGTGCGTGGTCAATGTGCTGGACCGGGCGCGTGGCACGCAATTGATCTCGATCCACGCCAAAGACCTAGCCACGGCCAAGCTGGAATTCGAGGGCAGTCAGCTGCAACGCCGGGTGGGCAGTCCGAACATCCACATGGTGCTCGAGTACGCTCAGACCACCGGTGTGGCCCGCACCATCATCCGGGGCGGGGCCAAGTACCACGCCATGCTGTGCGAGGCGTTTGCCAAGCACTTGTTGGGCGTGGATGCCGATGCGCAGCGAATCCAAACACCCCGGCTTAATTTGTCCAACTTGCGCTTGGGTATGAACATTCCGCAGGCGATCGATGACGGTTTCGTCGGCCTGCAGGTCAAGAGTGTGACTGTCGTCAGTGGCTGTGGCCAGCTCAAGATGGAATGCACCGCCAGTGCAGCTAGCGATCAGCGCTGCGTGACGGATCTGCTGGCCGACTACTTTGGCTCAGAAAACCCGCTCACCCGAGGATGGTTGATCCAGGCGGCGGTGCTCAATTTTTACCTTGCACCCATGCAGGGCAAGAGCCGCTGCTCAGTGGTCAGTTTGGAGATAACAAGCAAGGGGCGCCTGAACCTGCACAAGTTCGATGAAAAGCTCCGATCTCAACTCGAGGGCTATCTGGTGCACCTCGGCATCCTCAAAGGGCTGCAGGTGCTCCAACCTGCTCCAGAGACTGCAAAGCAGAAGGTCCTGGTTGGTGGTTTGTTTGAGTAAGGGGCTTGAATGGAAATCACGTTGAACCAGCAAGTCATCAATCTAGCGGCCCTATTTTTCGTGCGAGGCGGTGTCTCAATGGAGAGCAGCCTGCATGATGGAGAAATCCAGGCGCTGCATGTTCTTAAGGAAGCCAAAGCAGTAGTTCCAGGCCAGATAAGCACCCGTGATGCCATGTGCGCATTTTGTGGTTTGTACCGAGGGCCGATCTTCCGAAACGACGACGGCCTCATGGTGCAGTGTCCGGACTGTGGTCCGTTTCGGCTGGACCCGGCCAGTCAGCGCAGTTGGCAGTTGGACGATGAATGGTTGATTCGCAGGTTGCGCGGTGCGTTAGACATTGCGCCGCATTCGGCGGTATCGCCGATCGTCGACGGCGTATGGGACATTGGCCGATACAAGAAGCGGCCGGTATTGCTGGCTCGCCGGATTGATCTGGTGGAGCGCCATGGGCTACGGATTTTTCATGGCCCCGAGCCACGCAACCAAAGCTGGGTGATTACACCCAGACCGCTGGGACGCATGACCCAGGATCCGCTGGAGGGAACTGCAACCTGGTGGCAGCTGGAAGATCGTTTCGCACTGCACGGCATGGCGCTAAGGTTGCTCGGAGACGATCCGGAGGACAAGGTCGACTCCAACGGCAAGGTGATTCCGATGGCTGTACACGGGCCGTTCAGTCACGACTTCGTTTGGGTTCATTTGGAGAGTTGGCCGCATGGGCCTATCCGTTTGACAGAGGCTCAAGCCAGATTGTTTGCAGTTCTCTGGGAGTACAGGCACCTTGCTCAGTCAGCGGAATTTCTGATGAGGCACGCTGGACTGGCCAGTGATAAACCGATGGATGTTTTCAAGGTCAAG
>CAZHDP010000635.1:0-1745 GCA_964531605.1 uncultured Burkholderiaceae bacterium
CACAGACGATGCTGAAAGATGGCCCGGTGCCTGACCTCGGCGTGGTGATCAGCGAAGGACGGTTTTTGCGCGTTGGGCCTGCTGATCAGGTCCGTGCAGAGTTTGCACACTTACCCGCCATCGAGCTGCCAGAACAACTGCTGATGCCTGGCCTGATCGATGCGCACACCCACCTGACCCAGTCCCTGGGCAAAGCACTGGCTTTTGGTGAGCCGTCAGAGATTTTTCGCCGCATCTGGGTGCCCATGGAAGCCTCCTTGAGACCAGAGGCGGCTTACGTCAGCACCAAGTTGGCGGCATTGGAAGCCCTGCGTGGAGGGTTCACCACCGTGGTGGATGCAGGCACACGGTCCGATTCAGGTTTGGCCGCTGTGGCCCAAGCTGTGCGTGATGTCGGCGTGCGTTGCGTGCTGGCCATGACCTGCAATGACCTGCACCACCCCGCTGGGGATGACGCGTTTGACCACATTGCCCCCGAAGCCTCGGCCCACCTGTCGCGCTACGCCCATGACAGCTTGATCACCCCATCGCTCGCCATTTCGATACCAGAAGTGGGCAGCGACCGCATGTTGACCCATGTGGCCGCACTCACTCAAGAAGCGGGTCGCCTGTTTCAAACGCACGCCAACGAGCACTTGGTGGCCGTAGAACGGTCTTTGGTCGCGCGAGGTAAACGGCCCATCGAGTTGTTGGCCAGTCTGGGCGCTTTGAATGCCTTCACCTTGTTGGCACATGCCACCCTGATGACCCCCAAAGAATTGAAGCAAGTGCGTGAGTTGGGTGCCGCAGTAGCCTACAACCCTGTGGCCAGTTCTTGGAAAGGGAATGCCGTCCTCGATGCGGTGACCCTGCACGAGCAGGGTGTACCCTTCGCCCTTGGGACCGACGGCACGCGTTACGACGCGTTTCGCTTGATGGACGCGGCAGAAACGGCACAGCGGCTGACCCATGGTCTAGCCCACGGCGATTCGTCTTGTGGTGGAGGCTGGATGTGGCTTGACCATGCTACCCACCTGGGTGCCCAAGCCATCGGGCTCGGCCACCTGACCGGGTCCATCGAAGAGGGCAAAGCCGCTGACTTTTTGCTGGTGGATCTTTCGGTGCCCGAAATGCAACCGAGCTGGGACTTGAGTTGGGAACTGGTCCGCCTCGCAGACCGCAGCCAGATCAACGCCGTTGTCGTCAACGGCACGCTGCGACTGTGGCAAGGCTGGCCTGTGGACTGGGATGCACGCGCACTGCTCGCAGAAGTCAAACGCCTTGCCCGGGAAGACATTGCCAACGCCCCCATTCAAAGAATCCATTTGCCCTCCAGCGAACACCGGTCAGCCGCCAGAACATGAACCCCACGCCGCATTCGCAGCCCCACCTGCTCTTTCTGCGCCATGTAGGGGCCAAGCTGAACGGGATGCGCCAAGCCAGCCGCGTCCATGAACCCCAGATCGCGCCTCGTTTCAACGCAATTGGCCTGCTGGCGCCATTCGAAAACGACCTGTCACGTGTCTTGGCGGATTTGTTGTCTCCCACGGGCAGCCACGGCCAGGGCAGCACGTTTCTCTCGTTGTTTTTGACGGCGTTTGACTTGGGCTGCCATTGGACCTCGCCCGAGCGAGCGAGTGTGAAGACAGAAGCCGCCACCTACAACGGCCGCCGCATGGACATCAAAGTCACGTTTTCAGCGTCTTCTGGCGCTCATTCTGGCGCGATTGGCATTGAAAACAAGCCCTGGGCTGGAGACCAAAAAG
>CAZHDP010000636.1:0-1743 GCA_964531605.1 uncultured Burkholderiaceae bacterium
CCCCGACGCGGCCATGACACTGGCCGTGATGGCCTTGTACGCGCAAGGCACCACACGGCTGCGCAACATTGCCAGTTGGCGGGTCAAAGAAACCGACCGCATTGCCGCCATGGCCAAAGAACTGCGCAAGCTCGGCGCCAACGTGGTGGAAGGTGCCGATTTCATTGAAGTAACACCACCAGAAGCCCACGCTTGGCAACGTGCAACCATCCACACGTACGACGACCACCGGGTCGCCATGTGCTTTTCGCTCGCAGCGTTCAACCCAGCTGGATTGCCCGTGCGGATCGAAGACCCGAAATGCGTGGCCAAAACCTTCCCTGATTATTTCGAAACGCTGTTCGAGGTGGTGCAAACGCCTGCATCGGGCATTCCTGTGGTCTGCGTGGACGGTCCCACCGCGTCCGGTAAAGGCACCCTCGCGGCCGCACTGGCACAACGGCTGGGCTACCACTATCTGGATTCTGGTGCGCTTTACCGCATTGCGGGCTTGGCCGCAACTCGGCAGGGCTTGGCATTGAGTGCGAGCAACGAAGGCACCATTGCGCAACTCACAGCCCGTTTGACGCTGCGGTTCCTAGACGACAAAGTGTTCATGGACGGTGAGGATGTGAGCGACGCCATCCGCACCGAACAAGCGGGCATGAACGCTTCTCACGTGTCTGCGCTGCCTCAGGTGCGTGCGGCACTCTTGGCGCTGCAACAAGGGTTTCGCCAGTTGCCTGGCTTGGTGGCCGATGGACGCGACATGGGCACAGTGATTTTCCCTGATGCGCCACTGAAGATTTACCTGACCGCAAGTGCTGCCAAACGGGCCGAGCGTCGCCATAAGCAGTTGATTGCAAAAGGGATTCACACTACAATCGATACTCTTTGCGCTGATTTGATGGCACGCGACGAGCGGGATTCCACCCGCAGCGTGGCGCCTCTGAAACCAGCACAAGATGCCGTGTTGCTGGACAACTCTGCGCTGTCGGTTGAAGAATCGGTGGCCCAGGTGCTGACTTTGTGGCACGACAAACAACAGTTTTAAGCCGCCGTCAAGGCGTTCACCGACTGTTGATGCAGCCCCAATCGGCTCCTGCCGCGTCGTCTCGATGCACTGGCCGCTTGGTTTTTTAACTTAACCGCGGAAACCCCGCACAACTCAACCGTTCAAGCTACGCAAACAGTCGCAATGGTGCGCCTGTACACCGCGGTGTCACCTGTTTGGGCACACCGTGTATCGCCGAACGGTCTAGGAAATCTGAATGTCTGAATCTTTTGCCGCCCTTTTTGAAGAATCGCTGACACGCACCGAAATGCGTCCTGGTGAAGTCATCACCGCTGAAGTCGTTCGTCTGGACCACAGCTTTGTGGTGGTGAACGCTGGCCTCAAGTCTGAAGCCTACGTTCCCCTGGAAGAGTTCAAGAACGACCGTGGTGAACTCGAAGTCCAAGTGGGTGACTTCGTGTCTGTGGCCATCGGTTCTATCGAAAACGGTTACGGCGACACCATCCTGAGCCGCGACACCGCCAAGCGCCTCGCCTCTTGGATGAGCCTGGAAAAAGCCCTGGAATCCGGCGAATTCGTGACCGGCCAAACCAGCGGCAAGGTCAAGGGCGGTCTGACCGTTCTGGTCAACGGCATCCGCGCCTTCTTGCCAGGTTCGTTGATCGACACCCGCCCCATCAAGGACTTGTCTCCCTACGAGAACAAGACCATGGAATTCAAGGTCATCAAGCTCGACCGCAAGCGCAACA
>CAZHDP010000637.1:0-1742 GCA_964531605.1 uncultured Burkholderiaceae bacterium
TTGGCGTTGGCGTTGGCGTTGGCGTTGGCGTTGGCGTTGGCGTTGGCGTTGGACGGCCATTGGGCCACCAGATCAGCTTGCCCGCGCACGTCCCACCCTCGGACATGGGCATCCAGACCGGGCAACATGGGCAAGCCCTTGAGCCAGGCCCAAGCCACATCAGCTTGGTTCAGCTTGACACGCAACTCACCCGCCCCTTGGGGCCACGCCGTCGTGCTAGGCAGCTGCACTTGGCCATCAAACGACACCACCCCGCCGGGCACACGCCCATTCGCTTGACCTTTGAAACTTCGCTGGCGGGTGTTGACCTCGCCCTGCGCAGTGAGTTGCGCTTGAGCCGCATCCACCCGCACCGTGTGCAATCGCCATTGGTCGGCCTGTGCTTCGCCTTGCACCACCAGCTCGCGCAAGGCGAGGCCCTGAAGCTGTTGAGGCACCGCGAGACGTCCCGCAGACGGCTTCAACACCAACTCGAACGCTGTGGTCGACACGTTGTTTGCACTTTTTTCTGGGCTTTGATCCGACGCCTTCAATCGCCCATCGACCTGCACCGGCGCCATGGCTGTGTGCAGCGCGGACAAGTTGACATGTTCAAGGGTGAGGTCGCCCGCCCACGCGGTCTGCCCTCCCTGGGCCGTGGCTTGCCAGCGTCCCTGACCTTGCAGCGTGCCTCCACCCAACTGCGCTGACGCGTTTGACACTGTCCACTGCCCGGCTCGAACGCGCAGTTGCGCCTTGAGCTGCTGCAGGGGCAAGCGTTGACGGTCGATCGGGCCGGGCAAAGCGTTACCCAAGGTCACCTCGGCTTGACCTTCCAAGCCTGTGCTGCCCTCTGGCGTGGCCACGATCGCGCCACTCAGCACCGTCTGCGGCGCTTGAGGCCAGACATCGGCCAGATTGAGCCGCACGAATGTCGCGTGCACTTGAGGCAACTGCTGCAGGGCCCAAGGACGCACCGTGGCCGACAGGTCCAATTCAGGCCCACCTGAGGGGCTCGGTTCAGGGCTCGGTTCAGGGCTCGCCCCAGAGCCCGCTTGGTGGCCAGCCGCGGGTCTCAGCTGTGCGTCAACCTTCAGCGTTGCACCGTCCCCTGACAACGTACCCTTCAGTTGGGCCTGAGCCTGCACCGTCCACGCAGCACCCTGGAGCGCCTTGGTCTTCAGTGAGGTCTGAACCTGCCCCGACAACGTGGCTTGCAGCGCCATGGGCGCCTGGGCTTGCAATGTCGCGTCCAAGGCATAGTCCCCGGCAGCCACCCCGACGCGGTCTAACTTGAGGACGTGTTGGGCGTTGCGAGCATCGGTGTGGTCGTAGGTGTAATGGCCACTGAGGCCCTTGATCTGCAAGGGTGCAGCGCCCTCAATGGCCACCTGTTGCACCGCAAAGGCCACCTTCACGCCGACAGGCAGGGTCAAATTTTGCAGAGGCGTGACGGGGGCATCACTGTGCGGCAAGGTGACGTGCACAGACCGCGCGGTCAGCTCGTCCACCATCAGCTGCCCGCGCCATAACGCCCCAGGTTGCCACCGAAACACCACCCCGGAAGCCCGCACGACCATGGGCGTGTCCGAGGACGATGAGGGGTTGGACGACCACCGCAACTCGCCTGCGGTACCGCCGTGTCTCAAGCTCCCCGTCACCTGTCGCATCTCGGGCATGTTTGATACCGACAGCCAGCGTGCCGCGTGAGACACCGCCCACGCCAACGAGCCCTCTGTCCCCGCCCACCACCAGGCCGATGA
>CAZHDP010000638.1:0-1742 GCA_964531605.1 uncultured Burkholderiaceae bacterium
AGACGAATGGAGCCCGCATCGGCCTTGAGTTGGCCATTGACCATGTTGAAGGTGGTGGACTTGCCTGCACCATTGGGGCCTATCAAGGCCAGCAATTCCCCTGCGGCCAGATCGAAGTGAATGCCATCCACTGCTTTCACCCCGCCAAACGATTTGCCCAGCCCTGAGACCTGCAGCAAAGGAACACTGCCAGTCGCGGCCACTGCCGGTGTGGGTTTCGTGCTGGGGTTCATACTTTTGCCTCCTGCTTTTCACGGCGGCGGTCCGCAATTTGTTTGACGAAACCGGCAATGCCCTGTGGGAACAGCAAGACCAGGATCAAGATGATGGCCCCGAGCATGGCCCGCCAATAGTCGGTGTTGCGGGCCACGGTGTCATGCAGCCAAGTGAACGTGATGGCACCGACCACCGGACCTGCCAGCGTTTGAATGCCCCCCAACAAGACCATCACCAAGCCATCAACCGATTTGCCCACAGCCAAGGTTTCGGGTGAGATGCTGCCCTTGGAGAACGCAAACAATGAGCCTGCCAAGCCGGCAAACAGCCCAGCAATCACAAACGCCGCCCATTGCATGCGTTTCACGTCAATGCCAATGGCGTCTGATCGCAACACCGAGTCGCGGCTGGCACGCAAGGCATAGCCAAACGGTGAAAACAAAATGCGGCGAAGCATGACCACACCCAACACCACCAGTGCCAAAGTCACGTAGTAGTAGTTGGCCTTGTCAGTCAACCACTCAGACGGCCAGACGCCGGTGAGACCGTTGCTGCCCCCGGTGAAGCTGTCCCACTGGTAGGTGATGGCCCAGGTGATTTGGGCAAAGGCCAAGGTCAACATCGCCAGGTAAACGCCTGACAAGCGGACTGCAAACCAGCCAAACAGCAACGCCCCAGCAGCGGCCACCAAGGGCGCCAAGAGCAAAGCCAACTCCATGGGCAACCCCAAGGACCGCACCAGCAAGGCCGCACCGTAAGCGCCCAGTCCAAAGTACGCGGCATGGCCGAACGAGTGCATGCCAGCAGGCCCCATGATGAAGTGCAGACTGGCTGCGAACAGGGCCGCCACCAACAAATCAATCATCAACACCACGGTGTAGGGCGAACCCGCCGTCAGCGCAGGCAAGGTCACCAGCACCAGGCCCAACGCAGCTGCAGCCCATAGGTAGGCCTTGCTGGAACGGCGCAAGGGCTCTTCTTGCATGCCCACATAACGGCTCGGCGCTTGTGGGCGGCCCATCAAACCCCAGGGACGGGCCACCAGCACGGTGGCCATCACCAAAAACTCAACAACCAGCGTGAGTTTGGAAAACGACAAACTCACGCCTGCGATCTCGACCACACCGATCCAGATGCACACCGCCTTGATCTCTGCAATCAACAACGCCGCGGCATAGGCACCAGGGATGGAACCCATGCCACCCACCACTACCACCACGAAGGCCGCGCCGATGGTGTTCAAGTCCATCTCCAGGTTGGCGGGCTCACGGGGCAACTGCAAAGCCCCCCCCAGACCCGCTAGCAACGCACCCAGGGCAAACACGGCTGTGAACAACCAGGCCTGGTTCACGCCCAGGGCGCTGACCATTTCACGGTCTTGTGTGGCCGCACGGACCAACGTGCCCCAACGCGTGCGGGTCAACAACAGCCACAACAAACCCAAGACCACGGGCCCCACAACGATCAAGAAAAGGTCATACGCAGGGAAAGCACGGCCCAAAATCTGCACGGCGCCAGACAACCCA
>CAZHDP010000639.1:0-1740 GCA_964531605.1 uncultured Burkholderiaceae bacterium
GGTGGCATTCTAATTCGGGTCATCAAGACGGACGAAACCCCGCAGGACGTGCAAGTTCGGTTCGAGGTGAGCGACACCGGTTTGGGCATTCCAAGCGATGCCTTGGACACCTTGTTTGAAGGTTTTCAGCAAGTGGCCAACCCGGCCCACCGCAAGTTGGGTGGCTCAGGGTTGGGTCTGGCCATCGCCAAGCGTTTGGCCGAGGCCATGGGTGGGCAGGTGGGTGTGCAGAGTGTTGAAGGCAAGGGGTCAACCTTTTGGTGCACGATCCGCCTGGGCAAAGGGCGCTTGCCCCAGCGTGCCTTGGTACCGTCGCTCGACTTGCGTGGGCTTCGCGTGTTGGTGGCCGATGACAACGAGACGGCGCGCACCGTGTTGTCTGAAATGCTGATCCAGATGTCATTCGATGTGGACGTGGTTGACTCCGGCCCCGCTGCAATTGCCGCATTGCAAGTGGCGTCTACGGGGGCAAGACCTTACGCGCTTGTTTTTCTGGATTGGCGCATGCCCGGCATGGACGGCACTGAAACGGCCATGAACATCAAGGCGCTTGCCTTGAATCCGCGTCCGAACTGCATCATGGTCACGGGCTATGGTAAAGAGCATGTGCTCAAAGGTGCCAAGTTGGCGCACGTGGACGATTTGCTGATCAAACCCGTCGATGCTTCGGTGTTGTTTGACACCGTGGTGCGCGTGCTCTCCAAAGAAGACCGCTTGCTGGTCGCCTCGTCTTCAGAGCCGGCTGATGACAGTTTGCTCGCCGAGCTCAAAGGGGCGCGGGTGCTGGTGGTTGAAGACAATGAAGTCAACGCCTACCTGACGAAAACGCTGCTGGAGAACGCTGGCTTTGTGGTGGACGTGGCTGAAAACGGGGCCATTGGCTTGGCCAAAGTCAAAGACAACTGGTACGACCTGGTGTTCATGGACATGCAAATGCCCGTGATGGACGGCATCACGGCCACGCAAGAGATCAGGCGCATTGACCGCTTGAGTCGCCTGCCGATTGTGGCCATCACGGCCAATACCTCGGAAGAAGACCGGATGCGTTGTTTGGCGGCAGGCATGAACGACTTTTTGCCCAAGCCGTTGGCGCCCAAAGGATTGTGGCGAACCATGCTGCAGTGGGTGACGCCGCGGGTCAAATCGTTGGCCTCAGCCAACCACAGCATCAGTCGTCAGAGCGTGATGGTGGGGAACACTTTTGCGGCAGAAGATGTGGCACAAGGTGGCCAAGACCCGTCTGACGCCACCCCACCGCCCGATCTGAGTGTTGTGCTGGACTGGTTGAAGCGGCACCTGGTTCACGAAGACCCTGCCGCCCTGGACCTGTTGCAAGAACATCGATCCCTGCTTGAAGCCCAACTTGGCCCTCACTATGCGACCTTGCTGGCGTCTGTCGAAGTGCGGGCGTTCAACGCAGCCAGACAGCAGTTGGCCACTGTCTTGCAAGTGCCTGCTGGCTGATTGCTCTCAAAAAAATAGCACTTAAGGCATGCAGGACATGCCGAAAGTGCTATTTGGGATCTGCAACTAAAGCGTCAGATCACAGCGTGTCGATGAAACTGCGCAGCTTGTCAGAACGTGAAGGGTGCTTGAGCTTGCGCAGCGCTTTGGCTTCTATTTGACGGATGCGCTCACGGGTCACGTCAAACTGCTTGCCCACTTCTTCCAAGGTGTGGTCGATGGCCATTTCGATACCGAATCGCATGCGCAGCACTTTGGCTTCGCGTTGGGTGTGTC
>CAZHDP010000640.1:0-1729 GCA_964531605.1 uncultured Burkholderiaceae bacterium
GGTGGTGGCTTTGAGGCAACAAGTGACCCTTTTACAGGCGGAGAACGAACAACTGCGCCAGCAGGTTGCACACCTGCAAGCCAGGCTCTCTGCCACGCCTGAGGACTCGCGCTGAGCCGACACCTGTGTGAAACTCAGCTCAATACAGCGCGTTGCAACTCAGGATTGAAGCGGGATGCCCACTTTGTTGATGACGCCCCGCCAGCGGGTGATCTCACTTTGCACCATGGCACGCATCTCATCTGGCGAACATGGCGAAGCCTCACTGCCAGCCGTGGCCAAGGTCTTTTGCACCTCGGTGTCTTGCAACACACGGTGCACTTCCTGCGTCAGGCGCTGAACCACGGCCTCCGGTGTGCCTGCAGGTGCCGCCAGGCCCAGCCAGGACCGGACTTCAAAACCTGGCAAAGTGACCGCAGCCGTGGGAACACCCGGCATCGAAGGCCAAGGCGAAGCGCTGGTCACAGCCAAAGCGCGCAAGCGGCCCGATTTGATGTGCGGCGTGGCCACGGTCAAGGTATCGGCCAAGATGTCCACATCCCCGGCAATGACCGCTTGAACGGGAGCGCCACCGCCTCGGTAGGGCACGTGCAACAGGTCGACATTGGCGGCCGAGCCCAGCAACTCACCGACCATGTGCTGGGTAGACCCTACCCCCACGGACGTGAACGTGGTTTTGCCAGGCTGTTGCTTGGCCATGGCCACCAACTCTGCCAATGTCTTCGCTGGGTGCTCCGCCCGCACGGCAATCACAAAAGGAAACGAAGACACCGTGGAGATGAACGCAAAATCTTTGACTGGGTCATAGGGCAAGGTTTTGCGCAACGCTGCCGACACCGTGTGTGCCCCGGTCAGCATCACGATGTTGTAGCCATCTGGCTGAGCCTTGGCCACATGGTTGGTGGCAATGCTGCCCCCGGCACCACTTTTGATGTCAACCACCACAGACTGCTTGAGGAAATCTTGCAATTTCAAGGCAACCAATCGGGCAACCACGTCTGCATTGCCACCGGCACCAAAGCCATGGGTCAGCTGCAGGCTTTTGCTGGGAAAACCCGCCTGCGCCCAGGCAAGCGGGCTCAGGCAAGCGGCGGCGGTCAACAGGGCATGGCGGCGTGTCGGTATGGGCATGTTGTGTCTCCTTGATGGGGTCGTGAACGTAAACCGTGCGTTGTGCGGGTCAGCCTTGGGGGAACAAAGCGTTGTACAGCTGGTGAACCAGGCGTCGAAGGTCTGCGGCCCCCTGAATCACGCCGTACACGTGATGGTCTGGGCGTACCAAAACCGCTTTGGCTTGAAAACCAGCCATCGCGTCAGCGAACACCGTGTCCCGTTCGACCACCGTGCCAGGGTCGGCATGCAACCCTTCCAGCAGAGCCGCTGGCGGCAATATCGACAGGTTTTGCCCCTGCAGCCGGTCCCACAGCACGCGCGTTTGAGTGTCCCACCACGTCAAGACTTCGGGGGACACGCAAGCCAGCAGAAAACCAGGCTGCACCACGTCATCCAAACGCTGCCACGGCTGAGCCTCTGCACGAACCCAGGGCTGCACAAAGAGCGCACCAGCCCCACGCCCCAGCACGCCGGACACGGGATCCATGTCGAGCAAACCTGACACCAAACCAGGAATGAACTTTTGTCGAACGGTTTCGGCCTGTCCTGATTGCAGCAAGGCTTCTAACTCAGCGTCCCGGATGCGTGCCGCCTGCTCATCAAGCTCGCCGATGAT
>CAZHDP010000641.1:0-1715 GCA_964531605.1 uncultured Burkholderiaceae bacterium
CCTGGCTGACGGCAAGCGCGTTCGCGTTTTCAAGTCCAGCGGCGAAGAAATCAAGCTGGCCTAAGGGGTAAAAAATGGCTCGATTGCAACAGTTTTATCGTGAAAAGTTGGCCAAGGATCTGACCGAAAAATTCGGTTACACCTCGCCAATGCAAGTTCCACGCATCACCAAAATCACCCTGAACATGGGTGTCAGCGAAGCGGTCTCTGACAAGAAAGTCATGGACAACGCAGTGGCTGATTTGACGAAGATTGCAGGCCAAAAGCCTGTGGTGACCAAGGCCAAGAAAGCCATCGCCGGTTTCAAAATCCGCGAAGGTCAAGCCATTGGCTGCATGGTGACGTTGCGCGGCGTTCAGATGTACGAGTTTTTGGATCGTTTCGTGACGATCGCTCTGCCTCGCGTCCGTGACTTCCGTGGTATCTCTGGCCGTGCTTTTGACGGTCGTGGTAACTACAACATCGGCGTCAAAGAACAAATCATTTTTCCTGAAATTGAGTATGACAAGGTGGATGCCTTGCGCGGTCTCAATATCAGCATCACCACGACGGCCAAGACCGACGAAGAGTGCAAGGCACTGCTCGCTGGCTTCCGTTTCCCGTTCAAGAACTGAGGTGACGTGTGGCTAAAGTAGCATTGATTCAACGTGAACTCAAGCGTGACAAATTGGTGGCAAAGTATGCCGCTAAACATGCTGAGTTGAAGGCCATCTCCAACGACGCAAAGCGCAGCGAAGAAGAGCGTGCTGCAGCCCGTTTGGGTTTGCAGAAGCTTCCACGCAACGCCAACCCCACGCGTCAACGCAACCGTTGTGAAATCACCGGTCGCCCCCGTGGTACGTTCCGCCAGTTCGGCTTGGGTCGTGCCAAGATTCGTGAATTGGCATTTGCTGGCGATATCCCCGGTATCGTCAAGGCCAGCTGGTAATCGGCAGGAGACTGAATATGAGTATGAGTGATCCCATTGCCGACTTGCTGACGCGAATCCGCAATGCCCAAATGGTGGCGAAGGTCTCGGTGTCCGTGCCTTCCTCCAAAGTGAAAGTGGCGATTGCCCAAGTCCTGAAGGACGAGGGTTACATCGACGGCTTCCAAGTCAAATCCGAAGACGGCAAGTCCGAACTCGAAATCGCCCTGAAGTACTACGCTGGACGTCCTGTGATTGAGCGCATTGAGCGTGTCAGCCGCCCTGGTCTGCGTGTTTACAAAGGCCGTGATGACATTCCTCAAGTGCAAAACGGTCTTGGCGTTGCCATCGTGACCACGCCCAAGGGTGTGATGACGGACCGTAAGGCTCGTGCCAACGGTGTTGGTGGCGAAGTCCTTTGCTACGTGGCATAAGCTCAGGAGAAACAGTAATGTCCCGTGTAGGAAAAATGCCTGTCAACATCCCCGCTGGTGTGGATGTTTCGATCAAAGAAGATCAAATCAGCGTCAAAGGCACCGGTGGTGTCTTGTCTCTGCAGGTCAACCCATTGGTGAAAATCGCCAATGACGCTGGCAAGTTGACTTTCTCGCCCGCCAACGACTCTCGTGAAGCAAATGCCATGAGCGGCACCTTCCGTCAATTGGTCAACAACATGGTTGTTGGCGTGACGGCAGGTTTCGAAAAGAAGCTGAGCTTGATCGGTGTGGGTTACAAAGCGGCTGCGCAAGGTGCCAAGTTGAATTTGGCGGTGGGTTACTCTCACCCCGTCAACAAAGACATGCCTGCT
>CAZHDP010000642.1:0-1713 GCA_964531605.1 uncultured Burkholderiaceae bacterium
TCACCCGTTTGCAGCATGGGATTTTTAGCGTACGGGTCGTGCCCCATGTTGTCGGGCACCCAATGCTCGGTGATGCCATAGCCGCCCGTGCCGCTGGGGTCGGGGTAGTACACCACGGGGCCGTTGGATTGGCGGTCGGCCATCAGCAAGAGCGCACACTCGGCAGTGCCGCACGCCACTTCTTGTGCCGCCATTTGGAGGGCGCGCACGCTGGTGGCACAGGCTTGCTGCACGGTGGGGCCGGCCACGCGGTCAATGCCCATCATGCCCGTGACGTAAGGCAAACCGTAGAAGCTGCCCTTTTGCGGGTTCGTCATGCCCAGGATGGCCAAGTCAACCTGTGACAAGTCCATACCTCGCGCCTGCAGCGCCTGTTTGCCCACGTTGGCCACCAAGGGCAACGCGTTCATGACGGCCATTGAACCTTGCCATTTGGCAAAAGGGGTGGACCAGTAAACACCGTAAGGAATATAGGCTTGCATGCTGCTTGTCTCCTGAAAAAAAATGGCCTCGAAATTGGATGACTGCTTCACACCCTCTTCCACAGCAACCAAGGGTTTTCCCGAGTTAATCTGTGCTTGTGGCGGCGCCTTATTGGTTATAGACTATAACCACTTTAAAATTTTTCGGCAAGGTGTTCACGATGTCTAAAACTCAAATTTCTCCCGACCTCTCCGTCGAAATTCACGGCGCCGTCGCCATCGTGCGGCTGACCCGTCCGCACAAGCGCAACGCCATCAATGACGGCCTCATTTTGGCCATTCGCAATGCGTTTGAGTCGTTCCCCGCCGAAGTCAAGGCTGCCGTCATTGATGGCGAAGGCGAGCACTTTTGCGCCGGTCTGGACTTGAGTGAACTGAGCGAGCGCGACGCGGTGCAAGGTGTGCACCACTCTCGCATGTGGCACAAGGCACTGGACGGAGTGCAATTCGGCCCTGTCCCCGTGGTGGCAGCGCTGCACGGTGCGGTCGTGGGCGGCGGCTTGGAGTTGGCCAGTGCCAGCCACATCCGCGTGGCCGATGAGTCCACCTTCTACGCCCTGCCCGAAGGCACCCGTGGCATCTTCGTTGGCGGCGGTGGCTCGGTGCGTGTCCCCAAGCTGGTCGGTGTGGCACGCATGACCGACATGATGCTCACGGGCCGCGTGTACAACGCGCAAGACGGTGAACGTGCTGGTTTCGCGCAGTACTTGGTACCCGAAGGCAAGGCGTTGGAAAAGGCCATCGAACTGGCTGACAAAATCGCGCAAAACGCTCCCGCAACCAACTTTGCCCTCACGCATGTGTTGCCACGCATTGCAGAACAAACCGCAGACCATGGCCTGATGACCGAATCGTTGATCGCCTCGATCGCGCAATCGGCACCTGAAGCCAAAGCACGCGTCAAAGCCTTTTTGGAAGGCCGCGCAGCCAAGGTCCAAAAGAGCTGACCTGCACAGGCGACCGACCCGCACCACAACGCAACGGAGACACACGATGAGCACACCACAGTCCAGAGCGACAGCACAGCCCAAATACCGCACGGTCAACTTCGGCGTGACCCGGGTTCAAGTGACGCAGGGCACACCCGGCGTGCGCTACGTTCAAGCAGAAGTGCCGTTGGCCGCCTATGCCACCACCATGGGCGAACGGTTGGCGCATTGGGCCAAAGCCACCCCAGAGCGCACCTTGTTTGCACGCCGCCAGGATTTGCCTGACGGCAGCACCGGCGACT
>CAZHDP010000643.1:0-1710 GCA_964531605.1 uncultured Burkholderiaceae bacterium
GACTGAACTCACGCAATTTCTCAATGTGCTGCTGGAGCCTGAGCGCTTCAAGGACTACGGGCCTAATGGCCTTCAGGTCGAAGGCAAGGCAGAGGTGCACAAGTTGGTGTCTGGTGTGACCGCGAGCCGTGCTCTCATCGAAGCGGCCATTGAGCGCAAGGCGGACGCTGTGTTGGTTCACCATGGCTTGTTTTGGCGCGGACAAGAGGGCACGGTGACGGGTTGGATGCGCCAACGCCTCAAATTGCTCTTGAGTCATGACATCAACGTCTACGCCTACCACCTGCCTTTGGACGCACACCCCGTGCTGGGAAACAACGCGCAGCTCGGTCGGGTCATGGGCTGGACAGAGGCTGAGACGGTTGTGAGCCATTTTGGGGACAACAATTTAGGCGCCTTGGCGGAGCTGGCCCCCACCGACTTGGCAACCTTGTGTGCCACGCTGGAACACCGTTTGAAAAGGCCTGTCACCGCAGTATCTGGGGCCAATGGTGCTATAAAAAAAATAGCGTGGTGCACAGGCGGTGCGCAAAGCTATTTTGAAGCGGCCATCGCGGCGGGGGCCGATGTGTACGTGACCGGTGAAATTTCAGAGCCTCAAGCGCATTACGCGCGAGAAATGGGGGTGGCGTACATCGCTTGTGGGCACCACGCCAGTGAGCGTTACGGCGCGCAAGCGGTCGGAGCGCACGCCGCAGTGGCCTTGGGTTTGACCCATGAGTTCATTGACATTGACAACCCAGCTTGAGGCGCGAACATGGCAAAACGCATGGTGATCACGATGGGCGACCCAGCAGGTATTGGCCCGGAAATCATTGTGAAAGCCTTTTCGAAGCAACCGCAGGCTTTCGCCAACTGTGTGGTGGCAGGTGACGCTGCCACATTGCAGCGTGCTCGTGTGATGGTCTCGGGTGCACGGCATGTGCCGCAGCCTCTGGCGGTGATCGACAGCCTCGACGATCTGGACGGCGTTCCCCCCGGCTGTCTGGCCGTTTTTCAAATCCCGGGGGCGGATGTGCCTGTCACACTGGGGCAAGTGAGTGCTCAGGCTGGACGAATTGCAGGTGACTGTGTGCTTTGGGCGACCCGCGCTGCCTTGCGGGGTGACGTGGCTGCCGTGGTCACTGCGCCTTTGCACAAAGAGGCCCTGGCTGCGGCGGGCTTGCCCTACGCGGCATACCCTGGACATACCGAGCTGTTACAGGCGGAATCTGCCGCTTTTCTGTCGCGTGATGTCAAGTGTTTGCCTGTGCGGATGATGCTGGCCAACGAAGAGTTGCGAACGGTGTTGGTCAGCATTCACTTGTCGCTGCGACGGGCGATCGAGGCGGTGACGCTCACCCAAGTGCTGGAAACGCTGAAAGTCACAGATGCGTCATTGGCAAAGATGTTGGGGCATCGGCCCAAAATCGCTGTTGCCGGATTGAATCCTCATGCGGGGGAGGGCGGTTTGTTTGGCTCTGAGGAGCTCGAAATCATCGGACCGGCCATCGCGCAAGCGCGTGCTGAAGGCATTGATGCCCACGGACCGTTTCCGCCAGACACCGTGTTCATGAAGGTGCGGGCTGAGCACGGCAAGTTGGGCGCCTTCGATGTCGTTGTCGCGATGTACCACGACCAAGGCTTGATTCCTGTGAAGTACCTGGGGGTCGAGCAGGGTGTGAATGTCACCCTGGGGCTGCCTTTGGTGCGCACCAGCCCAGATCATGG
>CAZHDP010000644.1:0-1697 GCA_964531605.1 uncultured Burkholderiaceae bacterium
CGAGTGCGGCGCGCCACCGGTAACGCCACGTCCAGCCTTGCTTCATCGCGATTCGAGCTGATGCGCTCCATCCTCGTGGAGCTCATCACTCGACACGAATTGCAGGAGTTGGAGTTGCCAGCGGTCGGACTGAGCATCCGCGATCACGCCCACATTTGCCCCATGGACGGCCTAACTGCGGCTGGCTGGCTGGACGATTTTGATGTGGCCCTGAATGCCCATTGGGACCGCCATCAGTTCGACTGGAAGCGAAGTGCCTCACCCGTGCATGCAGTGGATGTGAATGCGCTCGTCATCAGTCTTTGCGTGACCTCGCTGATCCTCGACCCCGAGCTGTGGCGCGTTTGGCTCCGCTCACCAGTCAGCTTTTTGAGGAGTCAGGATCCAGATGGCCAGCATTGGCTTCATCTCCAGACTGCTTCCAAAAACCTGCGGCAGTACCCAGTTCCAGCCGCGATGGCCGCACTGATCGACCGGGTACCCAGCACAGACTGGGGTTCGACCACAGAAGCCACGCTCGACGATTCACTCAAGGCCATTTGCCAAGCTGCCGGACTGAAGCCGCCACAAGGCTTCTGGGATCTCCTCAGCCGGGCGCAGAGTGCTTTCGCGGTGACCTGCTCGGGTCTTGTCATGGGACAGGCCGATGGATCCCACAAGAGTGTTTCACCAGCTTGGACCTTCATCGAGCGACTCGGGGGCACGACACCCACGCTGAAATGCTTGGAGGCGATAGAGGAGGAAAAAGCAGAGTCTGCACATGCCCCAGTTGGTAGTGCAGACCGGGTGAGCTTCGAAAGCGTCGAACATGACGTGCGCTTGGTGAAGGATTTCCGGATCGCGATGCGCGACGCCTTGTCAACGTTGACGCATGGCGCCAAGCCCACCTCATCGTGTAACAAACGCCGTGGCACCAAAAGGCTTGAACCAGACCAAGCCTTGACGGCGACCGCATCTATCGTGCCGCCGTCGCCAAAGAAGGGGCGAAGGGCAAGCAGCCCATCGGATCGACTCGTGGCAGCGTTGGATGAGTTGGCGATCGGACTCATCGCCAACCCCCACCTTCCCGCCATCTGTCGCTTGACATTCGCATGGGTGCAGTACCTTGCCCGGACAGAACACATGGCGGACAAGCGCTATGCGGCCAAGACGATCAGGAACTATTGGTTCTCATGGGGATTTCGGCTGGTCGAAGAGATTCCTGATGCTGATCCTCGCCTGATGTTGGCAACTGAGCTGGAAGAGGTTTACAGCACGATCGTGGAGGATGCACTTCTCGACGACAAGACCCATTTGTACGCGCCAGCGCGCAATTTCCACCGATGGCTCATGTTGAACGAGGGCGTTGCCGAGATTGACTGGTCTGATTTCCGCGCTCTGGCCGGGGTGGAACATCGCTATGTCAATGCCAATCTGATCCAGCCGAACGAGTACAAGACTGCTCTCAACCTGCTTCACAAAGATCACTGGGTCGACCAGCGTCGCCGCAACCTGCAAGCGGCGGTCCTCATCCTGCTTTACCGCTTTGGGCTGCGCTTCGGCGAAGTGATGGGGCTGCAGCGTGGAGATTTGGGATTCAGCAAGGATTTGAGGATTTGGTGGGTTCGGGTCAGAGGCAATGCCTACCGGGCACTCAAAACCAGTGCTTCCCGGCGAGTCGTACCCGGGATGGATCCCCTCAGCGCCAAGGAGAAGGG
>CAZHDP010000645.1:0-1692 GCA_964531605.1 uncultured Burkholderiaceae bacterium
CCGCGCTGACCACCGCGCAAGTGGTGGCACTGACGACCGCGCAGATCCAGGCCCTGGAAACCACCGACATCGCGGTCTTGACGACGGCGCAGGTCGCAGTCATCGAGACCACCGACGTGGCGGCCCTGCGCACCTCGCAGATCGCGGCCCTGAATACGGCGGACGTGGCGGCGCTGACGACGGCACAGATCCAGGCAGTCTCCAGCGCCGGCCTCGCCGCGCTGCGCACGACGCAAGTCGCTGCCCTGAACACCGCGCAAGTGGTGGCGCTGACGACGGCGCAGATCCAGGCGCTGACGACCAGCGGCATCGCCGCGCTGACCACGGCGCAGGTCGTGGCCATCGAAACCACCGATGTGGCGGCCCTGCGCTCGGCACAGATCGCGGCGCTCAACACGGCGGACGTGGCGGCGTTGACAACCGCGCAGATCCAGGCGTTGTCCACTGCCGGCATCACTGCATTGACCACGGCGCAAGTGGCCGTGCTGACCACGGCGCAAGTGGCGGTGCTCGAAACCACTGACATCGCCGTGCTGCGCACCTCGCAAGTGGCGGCCTTGAACACGGCGGACGTGGCGGCGCTGACGACCACGCAGATCCAGGCGCTCTCCAGTGCGGGTGTTGCCGCGCTGAACACCAACCAGGTCGCCGCGCTGACCACCGCGCAAGTGGTGGCACTGACGACCGCGCAGATCCAGGCCCTCGAAACCACCGACATCGCGGTCTTGACGACGGCGCAAGTGGCGGTCATCGAGACCACCGACGTGGCGGCCCTGCGCACTTCGCAGATCGCGGCCCTGAATACGGCGGACGTGGCGGCGTTGACGACGGCACAGATCCAGGCAATCTCCAGTGCCGGCTTGGCCGCTCTGCGCACGACGCAAGTCGCTGCCCTGAACACCGCGCAAGTGGTGGCGCTGACGACGGCGCAGATCCAGGCGCTGACGACCAGCGGCATCGCCGCGCTGACCACGGCGCAGGTCGTGGCCATCGAAACCACCGATGTGGCGGCCCTGCGCTCGGCACAGATCGCGGCGCTCAACACGGCGGACGTGGCGGCGTTGACAACCGCGCAGATCCAGGCGTTGTCCACTGCCGGCATCACTGCATTGACCACGGCGCAAGTGGCCGTGCTGACCACGGCGCAAGTGGCGGTGCTCGAAACCACTGACATCGCCGTGCTGCGCACCTCGCAAGTGGCGGCCTTGAACACGGCGGACGTGGCGGCGCTGACGACCACGCAGATCCAGGCGCTCTCCAGTGCGGGTGTTGCCGCGCTGAACACCAACCAGGTCGCCGCGCTGACCACCGCGCAAGTGGTGGCACTGACGACCGCGCAGATCCAGGCCCTGGAAACCACCGACATCGCGGTCTTGACGACGGCGCAGGTCGCAGTCATCGAAACCACCGACGTGGCGGCGCTGCGTACTTCGCAGGTCGCGGCC
The DNA here is from genome assembly GCA_964531605.1 of uncultured Burkholderiaceae bacterium. GTDB lineage: Bacteria > Pseudomonadota > Gammaproteobacteria > Burkholderiales > Burkholderiaceae_C > Defluviibacillus. The sequence goes on from CAZHDP010000645.1 coordinate 1,446, forward strand.
CTCAACACGGCCGATGTCGCCGCGCTGACGACCACCCAGGTGCAGGCGCTGTCCAGTGCCGGCCTCGCTGCGCTGCGCACGACGCAAGTCGCCGCGCTCACGACGGCACAGGTCGTGGCCCTGACTTCCAGCCAGATCCAGGCGCTGACCACCACGGGTGTCGCCGCGCTGACGACCGCGCAAGTGGCTGCGATCGAAACGACGGATGTGGCCGCATTAACCACTGCGCAAGTCGCCGCGCTCACGA
>CAZHDP010000646.1:0-1681 GCA_964531605.1 uncultured Burkholderiaceae bacterium
GGGTGTTCAATCGCAGCTTGTCGCAAATGAGGCCGTCCAAGCCTTGCTCGTGCAGGATGCGGGGCACCTTGTAGATGGTGTCAGCATCGGGCACCGAGATCACGCCCCAGAGGTTCACGTTGGTGAACATCGAAATTTTTTCACGCTGGTCGTCGGGGATGGGCAAATCCGCACGGCACAACAACGCGTCGGGCTGGATGCCGATTTCGCGCAGCTTTTGCACGGTGTGCTGGGTCGGCTTGGTCTTCAACTCGCCAGCCGCTTTGATCCAGGGCACGTAGGTCAGGTGCACGAAGGCGGTGTTGTTGGGGCCCATGCGGTGGCCCATTTGGCGCACGGCCTCCAGGAAGGGCAGGGATTCAATGTCGCCCACCGTGCCGCCGATCTCGACAATCGCCACGTCCACGGCGTCGGCCTCGCCATAGCGGGCCCCTTTTTTGACGTATTCCTGGATTTCGTCGGTGATGTGGGGGATGACCTGCACGGTTTTGCCCAGGTAGTCACCGCGACGCTCCTTCTCCAGCACCGACTGGTAAATCCGCCCGGTGGTGAAGTTGTTGGTGCGGCGCATGCGCGTGTCGATGAAACGCTCGTAGTGGCCCAAGTCGAGGTCGGTTTCTGCGCCATCGTCGGTCACGAACACTTCGCCGTGCTGAAAGGGCGACATGGTGCCCGGATCGACGTTGATGTAAGGGTCGAGTTTGATGAGGGTGACTGTCAGGCCGCGCGATTCCAGGATCGCTGCGAGCGAGGCGGCGGCGATTCCCTTGCCCAGGGAGGACACCACGCCACCGGTGACGAAGACAAATTTGGTCATGTCAAGAGAACTCGGGGCCGGCCCGAGGAGGTGGAAATTACGATTATAGATGGCGCCTTTGCGCTCTGCTACATTGCCACCCATGAATGAGTTGAACGGCAAACACATTGTTCTGGGGCTGACAGGCGGCGTGGCCTGTTTCAAAGCGGCGGAGTTTTGCCGCGCTTTGGTCAAAGCGGGGGCCACCGTGCAGGTGGTGATGACGCAAGCGGCAGAGCAGTTCATCACCGCGGTGACGATGCAGGCCTTGTCAAACCGCCCGGTGTACACCTCGCAGTGGGACACGCGGGAGCCCAACAACATGCCCCACATCAACCTCAGCCGTGAGGCCGATGCCATCGTCATTGCCCCTTGCAGTGCCGATTTCATCAGCCAACTGGCCCAGGGCGGCGCCACGGACTTGCTGAGCCTGATGTGTTTGGCCCGACCGATCGGCCGAGTGCCATTGCTATTGGCCCCAGCCATGAACCGCGAAATGTGGGCCCACCCCGCCACCCAGCGTAACGTGGCGCAAGTGCAGGCGGATGGTGCAACGGTATTGGGCGTGGGGCGGGGCGACCAAGCTTGTGGCGAGACTGGCGATGGACGCATGCTCGAAGCCAGCGAATTGCTGGAAGAGGTGATCGCTGCATTCACACCCAAGCATTTGGCAGGGCGACACGTGCTGGTGACGGCAGGCCCCACGTTTGAAGCGATTGACCCGGTGCGAGGCATCACCAATTTGTCCAGTGGCAAGATGGGCTTTGCCATCGCCCGTGCCGCCCGCGAGGCGGGTGCGGAGGTGACGCTGGTGGCCGGGCCGGTCAGCCTGCCCACGCCACGTGGTGTCAAGCGGTTGGACGTACGTTCAGCACAAGAAATGCT
>CAZHDP010000647.1:0-1677 GCA_964531605.1 uncultured Burkholderiaceae bacterium
CCATCAGGTCACGGCGATCAATGCCCAAAGGTTCAAACAGGTCACCCAGGCCCACTTGCAAGCCCATGACACGGGCATCTGCTTGGGCCAATGTGGCGGCTTCCCTCAGGGCTTTGGGCGTTTCGATGTTCAGCAACACACGCACAGGGCGAATGACCCCATTGGCCTGCTCTGCCTGTGCAATGGCCTGCACAGCCTCACGCACGGCCTCTGCACTGTGGGGCTTGGGTAAGTTCACGATGTCCAGGCCCGGCTGAACCACGGCGGCAATGTCCTGCGCGAAGTGTGGGGTGTCCATGGCGTTGACGCGCACGATGATCACTTTGTCGGTCTGCAGCCGCGCGGGTTGCCGCAGCCAGTCGCCGACGACAACGCGGGCCTCGGCTTTGCGTGCTTCGACCACCGCGTCCTCCAGGTCGATGGAAATCGCATCGGCATCGCTGCCCAGCGCTTTGGTAAACAACTCGGGGCGTGAGCCCGGTACAAACAGTTTGCTTCTCATGTTGTTCAGTGTCTGGCAAATCCATCCAGAGATAAAGCCGTGAATTCAGGTTTTAAAAGATAGAAAATCTATTGAATTAACGAAGGTCAACGAATGGAAACATCTTTTTTGCAGACTTTTGTGCTGGTGGCAGAAACAGGCTCCATGGCGGAGGCCGCCCGTCGCCAGGGCTTGACGCCTGCCGCGATTGCGCAGCAACTTCGCGCACTGGAGAAAGAGTTGGGGGCCGGGTTGGTGGCCCGCTCCGGCAGGACGGTGACACCCACCGCAGCTGGCCATAAGCTGCTGGAGCGTGCAGGGCCATTGTTGAGGGAGATCGGGTCTTTGCCAACCCTGCTGCGTGAAGATGTGGTGAGGGGTGAGTTGCGCCTGGGAGCCATCAATTCCGCGCTTCACACCATCTTGCCACGCATCCTGGGCAACCTCGCTCGGGCCCATCCTGCCGTGACCGTGTACATCCGTTCTGGGGTGTCACAGTCCCTGGTAGAGGCGGTGAGCCAAGACCAGTTGGACGCCGCCATTTGCCTTCACCCGGAGTTCACCTTGTCTAAATCCATGGGCTGGTTGCTGTTGCGCGAGGAGCCTCTGGTGGTGCTGGTGCCCCCAGAGCTGGTGACTGAGAACCCGTTTGACTTGCTGCGGCGTGAACCTTTTTTGCGCTACGACCGCACCCTGGGCGGCGGCAAGCAGGCGGACCGTTACTTGCGTGGACATGGCATCGAGCCAAAGGAGCGTTTTGAGTTGAGTTCCTTGCTGGCGATTGCGATGATGGTGCATGAAGGCTTGGGCGTGTCGCTGGTCCCAGACATCCAGTCGCCACTGACAGCGGGTTTGAACGTGGCTCGGATTCCCTTGAGCGACTTGATCGAGCCCAGGCGTTTTGGCGTACTGTGGCGACGAGGGTCATCGCGCTCTCGGCTGGTCGCTGCTTTCACGGAGCAAACCCAACAAGGGTGACCCTGTCACAGTTCAGTTCCAGCCACCCCCCAGCGCCTGGATCAACGATACCGTTGCTTGGAATTGAGCTGCCTGGATCTTCATCTGTTGCCGGTGAGCTTGTAAAGCCTGGGTGTGTTGGTCCAAATTGTCGAGTTTGCTGACCAAACCATTTCGGTACATCGAGTCAGACATCTCAGCGCGTTTCAGGGCTTGTTGCAGTGTGCTGTTCACGAGCA
>CAZHDP010000648.1:0-1676 GCA_964531605.1 uncultured Burkholderiaceae bacterium
GGCCTTGAAGGACATTGGCATTGTGGGTTTTTGGGAAGTGATTGTTTTCCTGTCCATCCTCGTTCTGGGGTTTGTGTACATGTGGAAAAAAGGCGCGTTGGATTGGGAGTGATGCGATGATTGAAGGTGTTCTCAAAGAAGGCTTCGTCACCACCAGTTACGACACGGTGATGAATTGGGCCAAAACCGGGTCGGTTTGGCCCATGACGTTTGGTTTGGCCTGTTGTGCGGTCGAGATGATGCATGCGGCTGCGGCTCGCTATGACTTGAGCCGTTTCGGGTCAGAGGTCTTTCGCGCCAGCCCCCGTCAATCTGATTTGATGATCGTCGCTGGAACCTTGTGCAACAAGATGGCGCCAGCTTTGCGCAAAGTCTATGACCAGATGTCTGAACCCCGTTGGGTGTTGAGCATGGGGTCTTGTGCCAACGGTGGTGGCTACTACCACTACAGCTACTCTGTGGTGCGCGGGTGTGATCGGATCGTGCCTGTGGACGTGTATGTGCCAGGTTGCCCGCCGACGGCGGAAGCTTTGGTGTACGGCATTCTGCAACTGCAGCAGAAAATCCGTCGCACTGAAACCATCGCACGGGTTTGAGGATTCGCATGTCCGTTTATTCTGTTTCTCCAGAGTCCACTCAAGCTGCCGTGGCGGCGGTGTTGGGTGACAAGATCAAAAGCTCTTCCATCGCTTTGGGCGAGTTGACCATTGTGGTCGAATCGTCTGACTACCACGATGCTGCCTTGGCGTTGCGTGATGGTGTTGGATGTCAATTCGAGCAATTGATGGACTTGTGTGCCATTGACTACTCTGCGTATGGCTCTGGCGTTTACGAAGGCGCGCGCTTTTGTGTGGTGACGCATCTGTTGTCGGTCTCCCTGAACCAGCGTGTTCGCTTGAAAGTGTTTGCGGTTGATGACGACATGCCGATGGTGGCCTCTGTGACAGATGTCTGGAATTCGGCTGATTGGTTTGAGCGTGAAGCCTTTGACTTGTTTGGTGTGGTGTTCGATGGCCACAACGATTTGCGTCGGATTTTGACCGACTATGGTTTCATTGGGCACCCATTCCGCAAGGATTTCCCAACCACGGGTCATGTCGAGATGCGGTACGACGATGAATTGAAGCGGGTAGTCTACCAACCCGTGTCCATTGAGCCTCGCGAAATCACGCCGCGCATCATCCGTGAAGACAACTACGGGGGCTTGCATTAAGCGGTTTGAGCCATGGCTGACATCAAGAATTACACCCTCAATTTTGGACCTCAACACCCTGCGGCGCACGGCGTGCTTCGCTTGGTGCTTGAGCTGGACGGCGAGGTCATTCGTCGGGCCGATCCTCACATCGGCTTGCTGCACCGCGCCACTGAAAAATTGGCGGAGAGCAAAACCTACATACAGTCTTTGCCTTACATGGACCGTTTGGATTACGTGTCCATGATGTGCAGCGAGCACGCGTATTGTTTGGCGATTGAAAAGTTGCTGGGCATCGAGGTGCCTGTGCGTGCGCAATACATTCGCGTGATGTACTCCGAAATCACCCGCTTGCTCAATCACCTGATGTGGTTGGGCTCGCATGGGAATGATTGCGGTAGCTCCACGATTTTGATCTACACCTTCCGCGAACGTGAAGACCTGTTTGACATGTACGAGGCTGCCAGCGGTGCCCGCATGCACG
>CAZHDP010000649.1:0-1448 GCA_964531605.1 uncultured Burkholderiaceae bacterium
CTGCTGGTGTCACCACGCGCCACGGCGAAACGTTGCGCGCCCGCAGCGTGATTTGGTCTGGCGCACCAGTGTGCTCGGCCTCGTCCACCGTGAAAGTGCCTTTGTCGACCAACGTTTGGCCAAGCCAACCCAGCGCGAGCTGAATTTCTGAATTGCGCTCAGGGATCTCCAATTTGCCGTCATGGTCACTCAGTGACAGGTCGAGCCGGTCGGCCTCGCCTGCACGGCACTCGGTCAGCGTGAGGCTGATGAGACGGGCGTCCGCCAGGGGCGTCAGGTCTTTGCCTGCAACCATCAACGTGAAATCAGGCGTGGGGTTCACGCGGCCTCGTGCGGGGTCGCTTGTAGGGTCTAGGTTCACAGGTCGTTCCAGATGCTGATCGATTCCGTGTCCTGCGTGCTGGGCTGGCTGGGCGTCTTGCCGCCGATGTCATCCACGTGGCGAATCCCCACGTTCACCAGCTGCAGTTGAAACTCGGTACGCCGTGGCAGGCCTTCCTCGATGTGCAGGGTGCCTGTTTCGTGCAGGCTCTCAATGGCAAACACACCGTAGACAAAGCCAGCACCGTCCACCAGCGGCCAAGCCTCGCCGCTCTGGCCCATCTCGCGCAGCTCAGACATTGCAGTAGGGCTGCCCATCAGCTCGGGCATCAGCAGGCCGGTCAGGGTGATGGTGTCGTCGCCTGGGCCTATGGACTGGCGTGCAGGGGGCGCACCCACGCGGCTGTTACTGGGGTGGCGCCAGGCGGTTTGGCGTTTGAGCTCTTGGTAAGCCACGGTGCTCAAGCCAAAGGCAAATTGCCCGAGTGCCATCATCATAGGAATACCCCCACGCTTGTCATTTCATGTACTGCGCTGCCCCCCATGGGGGCGCGAGCTTGCTTGGGGCGGCCCGGCGCTGCGCTCATGACAAGTCTCCCAGTGCAGACAAGCGACCTGCACGGCGTTGGCTGTCTCGGCGGGCCAGCTCAGCGGCCACCGCACGGGCCACTTCGCGCGACAAGGCTTGCCCATCCATGCCCGGTGCGGCGTTGACGGTGATGTTGATCACCGGGGCACCCATATGGGCCCCACCGCTGCCCGCAAACGCGGCTGCTGCGCTCATTGGCGGGCGGTGGTCCATCACCAAGGGGCTGGCCTGGCCAAGGCTGGGCAATGCCAGGGTGGCCCCTGCAGTCAGTCCCAGTACGGCGCGGCGCACACGGTCTTGGCCCTCGGTGATGCCCACAGCCGCACCGTCAGCAATGAACCCACCCGCCTGCATGAACACGCGGCTGGGGCTTTGAATGCCGAGCTTTTGCTTGAACCAATCTGCCACGTCGCTGGCCATGCCCACCACAGTGTCTTTGAGTGCTGCAGCCCTGGTGGTGATGCCACCGATCAGGCCATCAACCAGGTTGCCACCAAACCCCACGAACTGCCCCACCAGCCCACCGATGTCGCTCAAG
>CAZHDP010000649.1:1458-1670 GCA_964531605.1 uncultured Burkholderiaceae bacterium
TTGAACGTCACTCCACAGTGCAGATGCACCGCCTGTGATGCGGTCCCAGTAGCCCATCACGCCATCGCTGACGGTTTGCCAGATGGCGATCAAGCCACCTTTGATGCCATCCCAATTGCGCCAGACCAGGTAGGCCGATGCAGCCAGCAACGCCACGGCCCAGAATATGGGGTTGGTCAGCAGTGCCAAGCCCATGGCCTTGATGGACGCGC
>CAZHDP010000650.1:0-1657 GCA_964531605.1 uncultured Burkholderiaceae bacterium
ATAGCGCGCGTTCATCTCGTTCATCCACGGGAACGATTGCTTGCATGGCCCGCACCATGAGGCCCAGAAATCGAGGTACACCACTCGGCCCTTCAGATCTGAAGACTTGAGCAAGCCCTGCCGTGCCGGCAGCTCGAAGGCCGGGGCAACCTGACCCACTTCAATCGCTTGGCCAGGGAGGGCGGACAGCGTAAGCGCAGCAGCTAGCAGGCCCGAAAAGAGACTCGATTTCATAGTTCGACCACCTTGTTGGATTGTGTTTCCGTTTTGTAAATTGGGATAATTTCCCTGAAATGTCGCAGAACACAGTCTGTCTGGTCAACTCAATTCCGACATTTTTGGTAAAATTGACCAAAATTTTTTGTGACAAATCGCAAGTTGGATCGTTGTCTAGAATCCCCGGTAGATCCGAACCATGTCCGAACCCAACCCTTCCGACGCCAACACGGGCCAAACACCCGCGGGTTTGCCTGAGCCCGAGCGAGCCGCACAAGCACTACAGCTGGTGTTGCGGCCGCTCGCACGCCTGATGATTGATCACGGTCTTCAACTCAAAACGATGGTGGAGTTACTGAAAAAGGCCTTGGTCGATGAGTCCATGCATGCCTATGCGCTTGAGGGCAAGGCCAACACCGACTCCAGGATCTCGGTGCTGACGGGTGTGCACAGAAAAGATGTAAAGCGTCTACGTGATGAGCCGAGCATCAAGGTTGACGACGTTCCCATAGCTACACAGGTGGTGAGTCGGTGGATCAGTGACCCCCGATACCTCACAGCACAAAGGCACCCCAGGCAACTGCCCCGTACCGCACGCATGAGCAACATTGGCGAACCGGATTTCACGACCCTTGTCGCCGAGGTCAGCAAGGATGTCGGAGCACGGGCCGTACTCGAGGAATTGGAACGTCTCGGGGTTGTCGACGTCAACGAAGAGGGGCAGGTTTCGCTGCGTGCCACGGCGTTCGTGCCCGAGCCCGGTCTCGATGATGCGTTCCATTTCCTGGCGCAGAACCTGGGAGCACATCTTTCAACCGCCGCCCACAATCTGGCTCCGCACCGCGCTGGCCCCCTGATGCTTGAGCAAAGCGCTTTCTCACTGGACTTGACGGAAGCTCAGGCCAGCGACTTGCAGCGATTGGCTCGCAGCCTTTGGAAAGACGACCTCCAGGAGTTTTTGCAGGCGGCCACCGTAGCTGAACTTCGCAGCGAAGATGTGCCTGGGCCAAAGCACCGAGTGCGCTTCGGCGTTTACTTTCATGACGAGCGCCTCCCAGAGGCAAAAATACCTGCAAAAACTAACCTGCAGGCCAATAAAAGAACGCGTAACAGAAGAGGGAACCAGACATGAGCAGTGATCAACACGATGAACGGGACGCTCCTCTGACTCGCCGCAAGTGGCTGGTTCTTTCATTGACAGCGTCAGCCACCGCTTGCGGTGGTGGCGACGTCATGGTTGCCGGCATGCCTGGCACGGGTGGGACGGGCATTGGCGTGCGATCGACAGGTCCCATCACTGGTTTTGGTAGCGTGATCGTGAATCGGGTTCGATTTGACGATACCAGTGCTCTGGTAACTCTTGACGGCAAGTCGGACGTTACTGCTTCTTTGCGCCTGGGCATGGTCGTCAACCTTCAGGGGGAGAAAGACGCTGCAGCCC
>CAZHDP010000651.1:0-1650 GCA_964531605.1 uncultured Burkholderiaceae bacterium
CAGCGGCACACATCGCAACCAAGGACTGCGCAAAGTTCAATGAGGGGTCGTGTCCAGACACATCAAGGAAAGTCTCATGACTCAGGGTGCCGGATGCATCCAAGTGATGTAAGCTGAATTGAAACGGAACAGACTGGAACGGACGGGTTCCAGTCCACCTCGGCACACCAAATTGGATCGTCTCAAAATCTAAAAAATACGCTGGCAAGGGGTAACGTGCTAAATCCTGTTGTGCACCGACCTCGTCAAAGAAACATTCATCTTGCAGCGTGCAATCTCGGACTAGTCTTTGACGCTCGTTCAACAGTGCGTCGGGCACGTCTCGCATGTCGGTGACCGCATGCTTTCGAATATAGGTCTTCAGTACCTGAGATTGGATGCGGGGCAACCAAGTCACGGGGTATTCGACAACCGCCTGTTGTTGTTGACAGTATGCGATGAAGCCACAGGAAAATGGCTCTGCGCATTGCAACCCCGGCGCCACCTCTGGGGCGTTTCCCATGTTTGCCACAGCATGCGCTTGGTCTAGCCACTCACGCACCTCGTCATCTCGGGCAAAAGCCTGCTCTGTCAAGTCGTTTTCAATCAACAAGCCTCGGTAGTCACCCTCCCCCTGGTACACCCAATTGGCATCAATGTGTGCCAGAGACACTTGACCAAGGCGAACACCAGCCGCACGTGCCACACAGGTTTGGATGGCAATGTCGTCCAGATGATAGGCTTTCACTGAAGTGGACGACTTGACCTCGACCATTCGCCACCCAGGCTTACCCTCTACCTGCATCGGTAGCAGTACATCAGCAAAAGCCATCCCGCCTTCCGCCGCGAAGCCTGCCTCGAAAATGGGTTTGTCGCCGCCAAGCAGCCTGCCGGTGCGGTTGATGGCGTTGACCACCCCTTCCTGGCGCAAATCAATCAAATTGCCATCCCCCTGGGGGTCGTACAGGCGCTGCGCGAGCTCGCCGACTTCATGACCTGTCTTAAAGATGGCCTGCGAAGTCTTGGAATCCTCTCGCAGCTGGGGACGATGCACCTCCAGCCAAAGACGTTTGGGACACTGCCGAAAGGCGATCAGTTTGGACTTAGAAAGTTGGCGTGTGACCATGCTTGCCTCTGTGTATCGAGCTAAGAAAGCATTGTCACAGCCATCGGACTGATGCGGAGATGCAGCGTTAACACCTGTGATGGGTCACGATTTGATCGTTGCCCCTCAGGCAGTCAATTCACCTTTACCGCATATCAGCCGTTGAGTTGTTGCTCTAAATTATGTAGCACCTGGTAGCAGTTGAACACCTGCGCCACGCTGCTGTTGGGCTCTCTGCCTTCTTTGATAGCGGCGAAGAATTCACGGTCTTGCAGCTCGATGCCGTTCATGCTGACGGCCACTTGGCTCACGTCGATCTTTTCTTCCTTGCCGGTGAACAGGTCGTCGTAACGGGCAAGGTAGGTGGCCGTGTCGCCGATGTAGCGGAAGAAGGTGCCCAGGGGGCCATCGTTGTTGAAGCTCAAGCTCAAGGTGCAGATCGCGCCGTTGGCCGCTTGCAACTGGATGGACATGTCCATCGCAATGCCCAGCGTCGGGTGAATGGGGCCTTGCACCGCATTGGCTTTGACGATGGGGCTGCCGCACTGGTAGGCGAACAGGTCCAC
>CAZHDP010000652.1:0-1635 GCA_964531605.1 uncultured Burkholderiaceae bacterium
GGTCGTCACCGAAAGCCGCTTTGTGCATGCGGATGGCTTCTTTGGCGATTTCAAACACGCCGATGCCTTCCACACGGCTGGGCGTGCGGGTGAAGTATTTTTCGATGGTTTCGCTGTTGAGGCCAATGGCTTCAAACAGTTGGGCACCGCAGTAGCTCATGTACGTGGACACGCCCATTTTGGACATGATCTTGGACAGGCCCTTGCCAATGGCCTTCACGTAGTTGTAGATGGCTTTGTCTGCGCTCAAGTCGCCAGGCAACTCTTTGTGCAAGTCGGCCAGGGTTTCCATCGCCAAGTAGGGGTGAACGGCCTCTGCGCCGTAACCCGCCAACACGCCAAAGTGGTGCACTTCACGGGCAGAGCCGGTTTCAACCACCAAACCGGCCAGCGTGCGCATGCCCTCACGCACCAAATGCTGGTGGATGGCGGACAAAGCCAACAGCGCAGGGATCGCCACCTGTGTCGTGCCCACAGCGCGGTCGCTGATGATCAGGATGTTTTTGCCACCTTTGATGGCATCCACAGCCTCGGCACACAGGGACGCGAGTTTGGCTTCCACACCCTCTTCTCCCCAGGCCAGTGGGTAAGTGATGTCCAGCGTGGCACTGCGGAATTTGCCTTGCGTGTGCTGTTCGATGTCTCGCAGCTTGGCCATGTCAGCAAAGTCCAGAATCGGCTGGCTCACTTCCATGCGCATGGGCGGATTGACCTGGTTGATGTCCAACAGGTTGGGCTTGGGCCCAATGAAGGACACCAGCGACATCACGATCGCCTCGCGGATCGGGTCAATCGGTGGGTTGGTCACCTGCGCGAACAACTGCTTGAAGTAGTTGTACAGCGGCTTGTTTTTGTCGGACAACACGGCCAACGGGCTGTCGTTGCCCATGGAGCCAATGCCCTCTTCGCCGTTGGTGGCCATGGGCGCCAGCAAGAATTTGATGTCTTCCTGGGTGTAGCCAAACGCCTGCTGGCGGTCCAGCAAAGACACGGCACTTTCGGAAGCCGTCGCAGGCTCACCACCGCCGACCACGTCGTCCAGGCGGATGCGCAGGTTTTCAATCCACTGCGTGTAGGGCTTGCTGTTGGCGAGGTTGGCTTTGAGCTCCTCGTCATCGATCATGCGGCCTTGCTCCAGGTCGATCAGGAACATCTTGCCGGGCTGCAAACGCCATTTGCGGACGATTTTGTTTTCTGGCACGGGCAGCACGCCAGACTCAGAGCCCATGATGACCAGGTCGTCATCGGTCACGCAATAGCGGGAGGGACGCAGGCCATTGCGATCCAGCGTGGCGCCAATCTGGCGACCATCGGTGAACACGATGGATGCAGGACCATCCCATGGCTCCATCATGGCGGCGTGGTATTCGTAGAACGCCTTGCGACGCAGGTCCATGGTGGTGTGCTGCTCCCAAGGCTCGGGGATCATCATCATCACGGCTTGGCTGATGGGGTAGCCGGACATGGTCAACAACTCCAGGCAGTTGTCGAACGTCGCGGTATCGGACTGGTCTGCAAAGCTGATGGGGTACAGCTTTTGCAAATCGGCGCCCAACACGGGGGAAGACATCACGCCTTCACGGGCCTTCATCCAGTTGTAGTTGCCCTTGACGGTGTTGATTTCACCGTTGTGCG
>CAZHDP010000653.1:0-1629 GCA_964531605.1 uncultured Burkholderiaceae bacterium
CGCTGCGCCATCCGCGACACTGGTCACACCATACCCAGCGTTTCGCAAATTCATTACCAAAAGGTCGCGAATGTCAGTTTGATCTTCAGCAACGAGAATGGATTTCATACAGAGGCTTGGTATGGCAAGCAGGGCTTTTCTTACGTTGATGTCATCACGTTTTGACACCATTGTGATCTGTTTGTGATCTTTCGCGATCAAGGCGTGATGTGGGGTCACGACAGTAGAGCCTATGAACTACGCACCTCGACACGCTCCCACTTCGGCCGGTTCCACCACCACAGCTGCTGCCCCCCATTTGCCGCTGACCTGGGATGACCTGATCCCTCACCGCAACGACATGGTTCGCTTTGCAGCACGCCAACTTCACGACCCGTCTCAAGCGGAAGACGTGGTGCATGACGTGTTCGAGGCCGTGATGACAGACCGTGCCCATTTTGAGGGACGGTCCAGCCTTCGCAGCTGGTTGACGGGGATTTTGAAATTCAAAGTGGTAGACCTGATCCGACAACGGTCACGCTACCACAGCACTGACGCGGCCAACGACACCGATGAACACGGCCAGCAGGCCAATGAGATGACCTGCCCCCATGCTGGCCCGGAACGGCTGGCCGAGCAACGCGAGTTGCTGGCCCAAGTGCTGGCGCGCATCGAAGCCTTGCCCCCGTCGTTGCGGGAAGTGATGCTGTTTCGCATCCTGCATGAGGAGCCCTCCGCCACCGTGTGCGAACGACTGGGCATCACGGAGACCAGCCTGTTCGTCCGTTTACATCGGGCGCGCAAACAGCTGATGTGCTGAGCAAGATGCCCTGGTTGCCAACAGCGTCACAAAGGCCTACAGTGGGATGCTTACCCTTGCATCAACCCATACACCATGACACGCGCGACCCCGAGCAACCAATGGGACCACAGCCTGCCTTTCTGGCATCAGGATGTGCGCGCGCTGTTGAAAGCGTTTCTGGATGATGTGCTGACCGTGTCACAGGCATTTCTGCTGTTTGGCGTCATGTCGCTGTCGGTTGTCATTCCCTACTTGGTGCTATGGGCTGTTCAGACCGCAACCGGTCACCCCTGAGGGCGACCGCGTCGGGTTCGCTCAGCCGCCCGTCAAATCCTGAATCATGCGCCCATACCAACGCAAATCTTCCTGCCACAGTTGTGGACGGCGGTCGTTGTCATCGGTGAGCGTTTGCAGCAAGTGACCCTCGGGTCCCATCTTGTAGTCGAACTTCACACTGATGGCTTCCAGAGGATCCGTGTTGACCAGCATGTAGCACAAGTTGTCGATGACCACAGGGGTCATGGCTTGGTTTTTGGCCTGCTGTGAAATGTAGTGCGCCACACTGCGGCCCATGCGATTGGCCACGTGGCCGCTTTTCGGGTAATGGCCGAATTGGGGCGACACCGCGCCCACGCTGTCGCCAATCACGAACACCTGAGGATCGTCTTTCATGTTGTAGAACTCAGGGTGTACCGCGGCCCATGTGGTGGGCTGGCCCTCTGCCGTTTTGCCGATGGCGCCCATCTTCCAGACCAGATCAGCTGCCTGGTGGTGCCCCATGAAAATGGCATCGTCAAATTTGAAATCACCTGCCTTGGTTTTGACCACTTTGTTGAACGGGTCCAACG
>CAZHDP010000654.1:0-1628 GCA_964531605.1 uncultured Burkholderiaceae bacterium
ACCACGGCCACGCCGACAGCTTCCTCGTGCAGGCGGGCTCTGGCGTGGCCACCCTGGGCCTACCTGACTCCCCAGGTGTGCCCCCCGGTGCCACCAGAGGGACGTTGGTCGCGACGTACAATGACCTGGCGAGCGTGGAGGCGCTGCTGAAGAGCCAGCCCTGCGCCGCGGTGATCCTCGAGCCGGTGGTGGGGAACTCGGGATTCATCGCGCCGACGAAGGAGTTCCTCGTGGGCCTGCGTGAGCTCACCACCAAGTACGGCGCGCTGCTAGTGTTCGACGAGGTGATGACAGGATTCCGGGTCGCTCCCGGTAGCGCCCAAGAGGTGTACGCCCGCAGCATCCCCGGCTTTGCGCCAGACATGACAGTTATGGGCAAGGTCATTGGCGGTGGCATGCCGCTGGCGGCATTTGGCGGCAAACGCGCGGTGATGGAGCATTTGGCGCCCATCGGCACGGTCTACCAGGCTGGCACCTTGTCAGGCAACCCGGTGGCCACCGCCTGTGGGTTGGCCACTTTGAAAGAGATTGGCAAGCCTGGTTTCTACGACGACCTGAGCCGCAAGACGCAAGCCCTGGTCAGCGGCCTTACCGGTGCCGCACACGCGGCGGGGCTGCAATTTTGTGGCGACTCGGAAGGCGGCATGTTCGGCTTCTTCTTCTTTGACGCCCTGCCGCAAAACTACGCCAAGGTCATGACCACCGACAGCAAGGTATTCAATGCCTTCTTCCACGGGCTGCTGGATCGCGGCGTCTACATCGCGCCGGCCTTGTACGAAGCCGGCTTCATGAGTGCCGCCCACACGGATGCGGACATTGCCGAGACCGTTTCGGCGGCCGGCGAAGTTTTCAGACTGCTATAAAAAACGTAGCTGCTCACGCCTTAATTACGGGCGTTGGCGGCACTTTTATTCCACGTAGTTCTCGGGGAAGAAGTGGCGCTCGATCAGCTCGATCAGGATGTGCAACACCTTGATGTGCAGTTCCTGCACGCGATCGGCATAAGTACCGCCGGGCGTGCAGATGTACACATCGCTCAGAGGCTCCAGCTTCTCGCTGCGTTTGCCACTCAGAATGATGACCTTCATGCCAATGGCCCTGGCCGCTTCTGCGGCGCGGATGATGTTCTTGCTGGTGCCGCTGGTACTCAATGCGACCAAGCAATCGCCCACGCGGCCATGGCCTTCGATGTAACGGGAAAACACGTTGTCGTAACCGTGGTCGTTGCCCACACAGGTCAAGTGGCCCGCATCGCTGATGGCGGTGGCACCCAAGGCTGCGCGGTCTTTGCGGTAGCGCCCGGTCAGTTCTTCGGCGAAGTGCATCGCGTCGCACATCGAGCCACCGTTGCCGCAGGAATACACGCGGCCTCTTTTCTCAAACGTGGAGATCAAAAGCTGAGCAGCCTGCTCAACGGACGCAAGACCCTCCGGGTTGGCCAATAACGCCGTCAGTGCCGTGTGGGCTTCCTGCAGGCTGGCTTCAATATGTTGCTTCATGTAAGTGTCCTTATTGGGGGTCAGCAAAGAGCACAGACCTAGTGCCGGAGGTGCCGCACACCCGTGAACACCATTGCCACGCCACGTTCGTTGGCGGCTGCAATGACTTCATCGTCGCGCATCGAACCG
>CAZHDP010000655.1:0-1623 GCA_964531605.1 uncultured Burkholderiaceae bacterium
GCCGATCAAGGACACCAACTCACCTTCGTGCACTTCAAAATCGACGCCTTTGACGGCCTGGATGCCGCCGTAAGCGACTTTCAGACCCGAGACTTTGAGCAGCGTTGGCCCTGGGGTTGCAGTCGTGCTCATCTCAATGTCCTCCCGTGCCCAAATAGGCTTCAATCACTTTTTCATTCTTTTGCACGGCGGCAGGCGTGCCCTCGGCAATCTGCTTGCCATAGTCCAGTACCGTCACACGGTCACACAAGCCCATGATGAGCTTGACGTCATGCTCAATGATGAGGATGGTGCGGTTGTCTTTGCGGATGCGGTCGATCAGCTCGCGCAACTGCACTTTCTCTGTCGCGTTCATGCCCGCGGCAGGTTCGTCGAGCGCAATGAGCTGCGGGTCAGTCGCCAAGGCACGGGCAATTTCCAGGCGGCGCTGATCGCCGTAGCTCAGGGTACGTGCTTTGTAGTCGGCGTATTTGCCAACGCCCACATAGTCCAACAGTTCTTGCGCGCGCTTGGCGATGGCGGCTTCTTCAGCCTTGAAGCCTGGCGTGCGCAGGATGGCCCCCAACAAACCAGAGCCAGTGCGGATGTGGCGGCCCACCATCACGTTCTCCAGCGCCGTCATTTCAGCGAACAAACGGATGTTTTGGAACGTGCGGGCAATGCCAGCCTTCGCCACGTCATGCACGGCGGTCGGTTGGTAGGGTTTGCCAGCCAATTCAAACGTGCCGCTGTCAGGCGTGTACAAGCCCGTGATCACGTTGAAGAAGGTGGTTTTACCCGCCCCGTTGGGTCCGATCAGGCCATAGACCTGACCACGCTCGATGGTGATGCCCACATCACTCAAAGCCTGCAATCCTCCAAAACGCTTGGAGATGCCTGCCACTTTCAATACGGTTTCTGCCATGAAAGTCTCCAATCAGCTCTTGGTGGTCAAAGATTTACCGTGGTCGGGCGAAGGCCACAACCCACGGGGACGCAACAGCATGATCGAAATCATGGCCAAGGCGATCAGCAACTGGCGCAGGATGGACGCGTCGAGACGCCCCCCCGTGATGGCCTGCAACGGACCGGCCATGTAGCGCAACACTTCAGGCAGCGCAGAGAGCAGCACCGCGCCCAAAATCACGCCCGGCAAGTTGCCGATGCCGCCCAGCACGACCATGGCAATGATCATCACCGACTCCATCAGGCTGAAGGACTCGGGCGACACAAAACCTTGGAACGCAGCAAACATGGCACCCGAGACGCCACCAAATGTCGCACCCATGCCGAAGGCCAGCAGCTTCATGTTGCGGGTGTTGATGCCCATGGCCTTTGCCGCGATTTCATCTTCGCGGATGGCCATCCAGGCGCGACCGATGCGTGAGAGCTCCAGTCGGTGGCAAATCACGACGCTGAACACCACCAGCACCAAGAACAGGTAGTAGTACAAGCTGACCGAAGCGATGGTGAAGTCACCGATCGACAAAGGTTTGCCCAAATCGAGGCCGAAGAACTTGATGGAGTCAATCTGGCTGATGCCTTTGGGCCCGTTGGTGATGTTGACGGGGTGGTCCAGGTTGTTCAAAAACACGCGGATGATCTCGCCAAATCCAAGGGTCACAATGGCGAGGTAGTCGCCAC
>CAZHDP010000656.1:0-1609 GCA_964531605.1 uncultured Burkholderiaceae bacterium
ACACCGAGCCCACGCTGATCGCCATGGGACAGGCGGGTACACGCCGTGTGGATGTGGTGTGTCCAGGCTTCACCAGCGATTGCCTGGAGACGCTAGAGGAAATCGCCATGGAGGGCAAACATGCCTTTTTGACCGCAGGCGGTCGAGACTTTCATTACATCCCCTGCGTGAACGACAGCCCCACCTTCATCAACGCTTTAGGCGAATTGGCGCAACAGCACTTGGCTGGCTGGCCCACACAGGTGGCGCTCGACGACAAGATGCTGGCCGACAGCAAAGCAAGAGCCCTTCAGGCTGGCGCACAAAAGTGATCCAACGACGCCATTCCAAGGTTTGCACACCGGCCCTCTTGGATGGCTCAGTCGTTGGTGGCTAAAAACCCTGCAATCAGGTTCAATTGAGACGGCACGTTGAGTGCGGGTGCGTGCCCGCAACCGGCAATCTCCACAACGGTCAGACGCCCTCTGGCGCCTGGCCCGCGACTTTGCATCTGCGTGGTCACGTCTTGGAGCAACAGGTCAGAGTCAGCTCCTCGCAAGCACAACACCGGCAAGTTGATCGCATCGTATGCGTCCCACAGCAAGTAGTCGTCAGGGTGATGGATGAATTGACCTGCCATCGCTGGGTCGTAATGCGGCGTCACACGACCGTCTGGCAGGCGCCGGGTTGATGTCTCGGTCAGCCGACGCCATTGCGCGTCGCTCAACCAACCAAAGGGTCGGTACGCTTGCCGAAAAAAAGCCTCCAATGCGGTGACAGAATCAAACGCAGCAGGATGCGCGGCGTACGCTTTGATGCGGTCTACCGCGGCTTGGGCCAGTTCGGGTCCGTTGTCATTGAGGGTCAAGCTGAGCATGCGCTGCCCCAATTCACCCGCGGCGCACACGGTACCAATGGCCCCCCCCATCGACGTTCCAACCCAATGGAACCGGTCCAAGCCCAGCTGGTCAACCAAAGCCTTCGCGGTTTGCGCGTAAAAAGACAATTGGTACTCGTTCACCGGATCAGGACTCCATTGGCTCAAGCCACGCCCGATGGTGTCCGGACAAATGACCCGGTAGCCACGGCGCGCCAAGTCGGCGGCCAACTCGTCCATGTCACGCCCGGTGCGTGCAAGGCCATGCCAAGCGATCACCGTTTTGGCGTTCCCCGCCCCCCACTCGGTGAAGTGCATTTCACGCCCAGCACACACTGCGTAATGAGATTGAAACGTCATGGCCCCACCTCCACGCGCCCTGCTCGCAAGCGCCCAACCACACCGGTTGGAAAGTAATACACCGACAACACAAACAGCACGCCCAACCACAGCAACCAACGGTCAGGTGACAGCAAGGCCGACAACCAGGGCAAAGCGGATGTGGCTTCACTGCCGACCCTTAGCAGGTCCTGCAGATAACTTTGTGCCACCAAAAAGAGTGCCGCACCAATGGCCGCACCATAAATCGTGCCCATGCCCCCGATGACCACGATCAACAACACGTCCATCATGATCTCAAAAGACAGCGACGTATCGGGCCCGTTATAACGAAGCCAAATGGCCAACATGGCACCAGCGACACAGGCAAACAAGGCGGAGAGGATGCTCGAAATGGTGCGGTAAACCACCACC
>CAZHDP010000657.1:0-1597 GCA_964531605.1 uncultured Burkholderiaceae bacterium
CTCGGTGCCGTCTTTTTTCTTGGCCACGTGTTCCATCAAAACGATCACGCGCTTCACACCCGCCACCAAATCCATGGCGCCACCCATGCCTTTGACCATCTTGCCGGGGATCATCCAGTTGGCCAGGTCACCCTTTTCGCTGACCTGCATGGCACCCAAGATGCTCAAATTGATCTTGCCGCCACGGATCATCGCAAAACTGTCATGAGACCCAAAAATGGACGACCCTGGCAAGGTGGTCACCGTTTGCTTGCCGGCATTGATCAGATCGGCATCCACCTTGTCTTCGGTGGGAAACGGCCCAATGCCCAGCATGCCATTTTCGGACTGCAACCAGACCTCAATGGAGCTTGGCACATGGTTAGCCACCAACGTCGGGATGCCGATGCCCAGATTGACATAAAAACCGTCTTGCAACTCTTGCGCAGCACGTGCTGCCATTTGATCTTGATTCCAGGCCATGGTCAGACTCCCGCTTTCTCGGTGATGGTGCGTTTTTCAATGCGTTTTTCAGGATTGGCGTTGAGCACAATGCGGTGTACATACACCCCAGGCAGGTGCACTTCATCGGGCACCATGGTGCCGGTTTCCACGATTTCTTCCACCTCCACGATGCAGACCTTGCCCGCCATGGCCACGGCGGGGTTGAAGTTGCGCGCGGTCAGGCGAAATTGCAAATTGCCAGACTTGTCTGCACGAAAGGCTTTCACCAGTGACACCTCGGGAACCAGAGCACGCTCCATCACATAGGTTTCACCGTCAAATTCACGCAGCTCTTTGCCTTCAGCCACTTGCGTGCCGACCCCTGTTTTGGTGAAAAAGGCAGGGATGCCCGCACCACCGGCACGCAGCTTTTCAGCCAAGGTGCCTTGGGGGGTGAATTCCAAAGCCAACTCGCCAGCCAGGTACTGACGTTCAAATTCCTTGTTTTCACCCACGTAGCTCGAAATCATCTTTTTGATTTGGCGGGTCTCCAGCAACTTGCCCAAACCAAACCCATCGACGCCAGCGTTGTTGGAGATGGCGGTCAGCTCCTTGACGCCACTGTCACGCAATGCGTCGATCAGCGCTTCGGGGATACCGCACAAGCCAAAACCGCCCACGGCGATCAATTGGCCGTCTTTGACCACACCTTGTAGCGCGGCTGCGGCGGAAGGATAAATTTTGTTCACAAAGTGCTCCTCAATGTCAGGAAACCATAAAGTTGAGCCCGTACGATACTACCTAATCAACTACGTAGTTTTTCGTAAAGGACTGGGGCAATGGAGGTGGACTATCGCTTGGCTTTTGACATGGCCCCCATCGGCTTGGTGCTGTCACGCCACCGCACCATTGTGGACTGTAACCAGCGTTTGAGCGAAATGTTCGGGGCCACCAAAGAACAATTGATCGGCCAGTCGTTTCAGGTGCTGTACCCCAGTGCTGACGAGTACGAACGCACGGGCGCGCGCATTGCCCCCCTGCTCAACCGCAACGGCACCTATGCCGACGACCGGATCATGAAACGGGTTGATGGCCGTTACAAAGGCGAGCCGTTTTGGTGCCATGTGACAGGCCGCGCGCTGAACCGAGAAGACCCCCACGAGGCCGGGATTTG
>CAZHDP010000658.1:0-1596 GCA_964531605.1 uncultured Burkholderiaceae bacterium
CGCCGGGCCAGTACTACCCGGTGTGGACCATCGACAACGGCGTGGTGCGCCCTAAAGAACCACCGCCCAACCTCGACGGTGTGACCCAAGCCCTGGCCCGCTACGACCGCGACAGCGCCGGTGGCAGCTACATCGTGTCTGGCCTCAAAGTCGCCCAGGCCGCTGACCTGCCCACGGGCGAGCAGGTTTACACCCTGGCTGAGGGGCGCGCCCGTGTCAACGGCTACCCCATCACCCTGGCCGCATCCCGCCGCCTGGTCTACCCCACAGGGGCCGACCTCAAAGCCATCGAGAGCGAGCCACACCAGTCCACCACGGTAGATGCTCAGGTGATCACCCTCACGCGCCCACCCTGTCTGGGTGTGCCCCAGGTGCGAATCACCTCGCGCCGCACCGTCAACCTCGTTCACGGCGGCTTCGCCGGTGCTGCTGACCCTTTGCCCGATGCCAGTGTGATCGCCATCGTGTCTGTGGTGCAAGGCCAAACCAACTTCACCAAAAACGTCCAGTACCAGCTCACCAACGCGCAAGTCGACTGGAGTCTGCCTGGCGCTGAGCCCGCCCCCGGCAGCAACTACCAAGTCACCTACGACTATGTGCGCTTGGTGGTGCCCACCAACGTCACCGCGTCACAACTTACCGTTGCAGGGGCCTTGCCCGACACCCTCATCCTGGTGAGCTATCAGCAACAGTTGCCCTGCATCGACCGCTTGTGCATGGACGAAGAAGGCACCTGCACCTGGGTGCGTGGTGTGTCAGCCGACTGGACACCTCAGCCCCCCAACGTGCCCCCCAAGCAATTGGTGCTGGCCAGCGTCTACCAAACCTGGGACGACCGCCGCCGTGTGATTCAAGACGCGCCCCACGTGGTGCCCATGTCCGAGCTGGTGGCCCTGGCCAGCCGCCTCGATGCCGTGATCGAAGACCAGGCCGAGCTGCGCCTGAACATGGACATCGCTGGACGTGACACGGGCATCAAAAAAGGCCTCTACGCCGATCCCTTTGTGTCCGATGGCATGCGCGACGCGGGCATCCCCCAAACCGCTGCCATCGTGGGTGGCGCTTTGCGCTTGCCCATTGCCGCCCTTGTGCAGGCGCTCGGCACAACCATCACCCAACCGCAAGCCCCGGCCTACACCCAGCGCATTGCTCGCCCGCAGCCCGCCCGTACCGGCAGCATGAAGGTCAACCCTTACATGGCCTTCGCACCTTTGCCGGCCGAAGTCACGTTGAACCCCGCCGTCGACCGCTGGACCGATGTGGACACCCAGTGGAGCAGCCCTGTCACCAAACAATTGTTGACCGGTTCGGGCTTTGGCTCCCGTGTGGTGTCGGTGAACACCGAGGTGCGAACGCTCAGCCAGTCCAGCAATCTCGAAGAATTCCTGCGCAGCGTGCCCGTGGGCTTCGAGATCCACGGCTTTGGCCCTGGCGAGGTGCTCAGCGGGCTCACATTTGATGGCATCGACGTTCTCGGCACGGCACAAGCGCCAGGCCAAGCGGGTGCCCTGCAGCCCGCCAACGCCCAGGGCGTGTTGAGCGGCAGCTTCGTGATCCCCGCCAAAGTGCCTGCGGGCACCAAGACCGTGACCTTTG
>CAZHDP010000659.1:0-1595 GCA_964531605.1 uncultured Burkholderiaceae bacterium
CCCTATGCGCTGCTGGGCAACAGTTTTTTGAGCCGGTTCAACATGAACCGTACCAGTGACACCATGGTTTTGGAGCGGAGGTAACACCCTTCATGATGCCCCTCACGACAACGAACGGTGACGCCATGACCGATCTGACCAAGCGCATCAACGCTTTACGGCAGCAACTGCACCACCACGCTCACCTGTACTACGTGTTGGATGCCCCGCAAGTTCCTGATGCGGAATACGATCGCCTGTTTCAGGCTTTGCAGGCCTTGGAGGCTGCTCACCCAGAGTTGGTGACGCCGGACTCGCCCACCCAGCGTGTGGGTGGGCGGCCTTTGGATGCTTTTGTCAGCGTGCGCCACGTCGTGCCCATGCTGAGCATCCGGACCGAAACCGATACCGAGGCCTCAGGTGCTGAGGCGTTCGACGCCCGCATCCGCAAAGAACTCTCGCTGTCTGACACCGATGCCCCAGTGGTCTACGTCGCCGAGCTGAAATTCGATGGTTTGGCCATGAGCTTGCGCTACGAGCACGGCGTGCTAGTGCAGGCTGCGACCCGTGGCGATGGCGAGTATGGTGAAGACGTTACCCAGAACATCCGCACCATCGGCCAAGTCCCCTTGCGGTTGATGACCCCTGACGCAGCATCGAGTGTTCCACCCATCCCTGCGGTGTTGGAGGTGCGCGGAGAGGTCTACATGCGGCGCGATGACTTTGAGCGGCTCAACGCGCGTCAGCGCGAGCGCATCGCCGCCGGGATCAAGGGAGAGAAAACCTTTGTGAACCCACGCAACGCGGCTGCTGGGGCCGTGCGTCAGTTGGACCCGGGCATTGCGGCGCAACGGCCGCTGAGCTTTTTTGCCTACGGTCTGGGCGACGTATCGCCCGCTGACCAGGGTGGGCCGAATTTTGAGACTCACTTTGACATGTTGCAGACCTTGGCTGCGTGGGGTTTTCCGGTCTCTCGGCACACCCGGCGTGCTTCGGGTGCTCCTGAATTGATAGCGTTCCATGCCCAAATCGCGGCCGAGCGCGATGCGTTGCCGTTTGACATCGATGGCGTGGTCTACAAAGTCAACAACTTGGCCTTGCAACGGCAGCTGGGCTTTGTCAGCCGAGAACCCCGGTGGGCAGTGGCCCACAAATACCCCGCACAAGAGCAATTGACTACCGTGTTGGCCATCGACGTGCAAGTGGGTCGCACCGGCAAACTCACGCCGGTGGCCAAGCTGGCCCCTGTGTTTGTGGGCGGCGTCACGGTCACCAATGCCACGTTGCACAACGAAGACGAAGCCCGCCGCAAAGACGTGCGCGTGGGGGATACCGTCACCGTGCGCCGCGCGGGGGATGTCATTCCTGAGGTGGTCGCTGTCTTGCTTGACCAGCGCACGCACAGCGCAGAACCCTTCACCATGCCTCACCAATGCCCTGTCTGTGGCAGCGTTGCCGTGCGAGAGGAGGGCGAGGCCGACTACCGGTGCACAGGGGGCTTGTTTTGCGGCGCCCAGCGCAAGCAGGCGATTTTGCATTTTGCGCAACGGCGCGCGGTCGAGGTGGAGGGCTTGGGCGACAAGCTGGTCGAACAACTGGTAGATGCTGGTGTGGTC
>CAZHDP010000660.1:0-1593 GCA_964531605.1 uncultured Burkholderiaceae bacterium
GATTGTGGATCTGCAAAGTGCCATCGTCGAGCCTCTCGATGCAACCCCGGTCTTCCACATAGCCCATCACGCGGCTGACCATTTCTCGGGATGCGCCGACCATGTTGGCCACGTCTTGTCGGGAAATTTTTTCGCTGATGAGTCGCCTGCCATCGGGCTCACGCACGGCACACTCCAGCAACACCCGGGCCACGCGCCCATGCACATCGACCAATGCGAGAGAAGTCACATTGCGGTCAGCCCGCCGCAGACGCCGCGTGAGTCCGCGCAAAATGCTCATGCCAAAACTGCCTTCTTCAGGCAGCCAGCGGGCGTAATCTGCATACGGCAACACCAGCACATCGATTTGACTCACCGCCTGCAGTGAGGCCGAGTGGGGCATGTTGTCGATGATGCTCATTTCACCAACGCAATCTCCGGGTGTCATGGTGGCCAGGATCACTTCTTGCCCGTTTTTATGGCGTTTGATGACCCTGGCTCGCCCGGAGAGGATGATGTGCAAACAAGCGGATTTGTCACCCTGCTGGATGATCATGTCACCACGCTTGTAGCGAACCTTGATCAACGAGGCCGCAACAGCCGTTGCCTGCGCCTCGGTCACCGTTGAAAACAACGGCACCCGACGCAATAAATCTAAATTTGAAACCGTAGCCATGTGGCCGTCCTCCCTGCTGTCACACCGCCGGCGCCATGCTTGGCGCTCTGTGGCGGTCAAAAACTCAAAGTACCTGACAAGCTTGCTCAAAGCTCAACCGCGGATTGCGGTTGAAGGTTTTGATCGTGTCTGCATAGCCCAGGTTGATGAGGAAGTTGGTTTGAAACCGCCCGTCAGGGAAAAATTCTGCATTGACTTTGGCCAAATCAACACCGCTCATGGGTCCGCAATCCAAGCCCACGGCCCGAGCCGCGATCATGAAATAGGCTCCACCCAACGTGCCATTGCGCGTGGCCGTGGCTTGCGCCATGGGCACGTTGCCTTCAAACATTTCTTTCGCCCCGGGGCCGTGCCAAATGGTGGGCATGTGCTCGTAAAACTGCGTGTCCGTGGCCACGATCACCGTCACGGGTGCACTGTTGGTTTTGTCCACATTGCCAGGGCTGAGCGCTGGCATCAACCGCGCTTTGGCAGCGGGCGTGGTCAAAAACACATAGCGCGTGGGCTGGGTGTTCATCGAGGTGGCACCCATTTTGGCAATGTCATAGGCTTGCCGCAGCAAGTCGGGGTTCACCGGTTTGTCCAAAAAACCATTGGCGGTGCGGGCATCCAAAAACAATTGTTTCAAAGCTTGTTCAGACAAGGTCATGGTCGTGGTTTTTCCAAATGAGTGATGTTGATCAGGAACAGACAAAGACACATATTACCTGTGGCTCAACGCTCGAGTTCGCCGCCAGCCAGCCAGCGCGCGCCCCGTTGGTAAAGCGCTTCTACCACCGGCCCTTTGAGCATGGGCATGTCCATTTTCACGGTGTAGCCAATGCGGGTTTGGATGTAAGCCAAATGCCGGTAGCCTTCCGGAAAAGTAGCCAGCGCTGCAGCGTCCAGTTGCAATTGCGCAGTGGGATCCACAGGATCGATACGGTCTTTTTCATAAA
>CAZHDP010000661.1:0-1571 GCA_964531605.1 uncultured Burkholderiaceae bacterium
ACATCGCCCCCGTGATGGAAGACCGGGGTGTCGACGAGGTCTACATCGACTTCACGGACGTGCCCGGCGGACAGCGCGAAGGCGGGCGCACGCTGGCACGGCTGATTCAAAAGGCCATCACCGACGCCACCGGCCTCACCTGCTCGGTGGGTGTGGCACCCAACAAGCTCATCGCCAAAATGGCCAGCGAATTCAACAAGCCCAACGGCATTTCGGTGGTACTGGACACCGACGTGCACACCATGATCTGGCCACTGGCTTGCCGCAAAATCAACGGCATTGGCCCCAAAGCCGAAGCCAAACTGTTGAAGCACGGCATCCAAACCATTGGTGAACTGGCTGCCCGCGACGAGCAATGGCTGATCGACACCTTCGGTCAAGCCACAGGCGCGTGGATGCACCGCGCCGCCTGGGGCCGCGACGACCGCCCGGTGGTGACCGAAAGCGAGCCCGTGTCCATCAGCCGCGAAACCACGTTCGACCGCGACCTGCATGCCGTGCGAGACAAAGCCGAGCTCGGCGCCATCTTTACCCGCCTGTGCGAGCAAGTCGCCGCCGACCTGCAACGCAAAGGCTATGTCGGCAAAACCATCGGTATCAAGCTGCGCTTTGACGACTTTCAGAGTGTCACCCGCGACCAAACCCTGCCCCAGCACACCGCCGACCCTCAAGCCATTCGACGCACCGGTGGCCTGTGCCTCAAACGGGTGGACCTGACCCGTCGCCTGCGCCTGTTGGGGGTTCGTGTCGGGAACTTGCACAAAGTGTCTGAACTGGCAGAATACCGAGACAAAAAGCCCATAACCGCAGTATCTATGGCATCTTTAGCTCCTGAAACTGTAGCAACCACGAGCCAGTTGTTCTGAAAGCTGACATGACTCAATCGCCTGCCCCTGGTCTTGTTCCTTGCCCTTTTGTCTGGCACGATCTGATCACCACCGATGTGGAGGCTGCCAAACGCTTTTACAGCCACGTCATCGGCTGGACCATGCAAACGTTTTCACCAGACAACCCGTACACGGTGCTGTCTGCAGGTACCGTGGGTGTGGGCGGCATCATGGCCATGCCCACCGATGCCTGCGAACGGGGTGCGCCGCCCTGCTGGCAAGGCTACATCGGCGTCGATGACGTTGACCGAGTGGCCGAACGCATCACGACAACAGGCGGTACGGTGCACCGCGCACCCGAAGACATCCCCCACGTGGGCAGGTTTGCGCTGGTCGCCGACCCGCAGGGCGCGGTGTTCATCATTTTCAAGCCCCACCACGCCGGCCCTGCACCCCAAGCGGCCATGGGCACACCTGGCTTGGTGGGGTGGAACGAACTGATGGCCGCTGACGGCCCCACCGCGTTTGACTGGTACGCCGACCTGTTTGGCTGGACCAAAGCCGAAGACATGGACATGGGCCCCATGGGCGTGTACCGCCTCTTTGCGACCGGTGCGCACCCCGTGGGCGGCATGATGACCAAAATGCCCGAAATGCCTGTGCCGTTTTGGGCTTATTACTTCAACGTGCCCACCCTGGACGCCGCCATTGAGCGCACCGTCAAAGCGGGTGGCAAGCTCATGC
>CAZHDP010000662.1:0-1569 GCA_964531605.1 uncultured Burkholderiaceae bacterium
CGCTGGTGGTCTTGGTTGTCCTGTTGGGTGGCGCAGGGGCATGGTGGCTGCAAACCCCCTTCAAGCTGCGCACGCCAGTGGTAGACGTGTCCATTGACATGGGCACCTCCCCCAGGGGCGTGGCCCAGGCTGTGGTGGAGGCAGGGGTGGACACCCATGCCACCCTGTTGTATTGGTGGTTCAAATTGTCTGGTTCCGCCCGTCTGATAAAGGCAGGTAGCTATGAATTCGATAGCAATTCAACCCCTCAAAGCATGCTGAAAAAGCTCACCCGTGGTGAGGAATCGCTGCGCGCAGTGGTGTTGGTTGAGGGCTGGAACTTCAGACAAGTGCGGCAGGCGCTGGAACGTGAAGAAGCGCTTCGGCATGACACCCGGGGCATGAGCGAGCAAAGCATCATGGCCCAGCTGGGTCGACCCGAAACCGCGGCAGAAGGGCGATTCTTCCCCGACACCTACACCTACGCCAAAGGAAGCAGCGACCTGGCTGTGCTGGGCCGTGCGCTGCACGCCATGGACAAACGCCTGGAGGCAGCCTGGGCGGCCAGGTCATCCAACCTCGCGGTGCAAACGCCGGAGCAAGCCCTGACGCTGGCGAGCATCGTCGAAAAAGAAACCGGCCGGGCCAGCGACCGGGCCATGATCGCGTCGGTCTTTCACAACCGCTTGCGCATCGGCATGCTGTTGCAGACAGACCCCACGGTGATCTATGGTTTGGGTGAGGCTTTTGATGGCAACTTGCGACGCCGAGACCTGCAAACCGATACGCCGTGGAACACCTACACCCGTCGCGGCCTGCCACCAACACCCATCGCCATGCCCGGAAAAGCGGCATTGCTGGCGGCCGTTCAACCTGCCACCAGCCAGGCGCTGTACTTTGTGGCCAGGGGAGACGGCAGCAGCCAGTTCAGCGACAACCTGGACGCGCACAATCGGGCAGTCAACCGCTATATCCGTGGCAAAAACAATTGACCATGAACCCACATTCCGCCCAAGCACACCCACCCGAACACCCAGAAAGCCGCCTCAACAGGCCTGGCTTGTTCATCAGCTTTGAAGGCATCGATGGCGCTGGCAAATCGAGC
This sequence comes from uncultured Burkholderiaceae bacterium, assembly GCA_964531605.1. GTDB lineage: Bacteria > Pseudomonadota > Gammaproteobacteria > Burkholderiales > Burkholderiaceae_C > Defluviibacillus. Next base: position 1,085 of record CAZHDP010000662.1, read on the forward strand.
CACATTGACGGTTTGGCCCAAGCCTTTCGGGCCCATGGCCGCCAGGTGACGCTCACCCGTGAACCGGGCGGCACCCCTTTGGCTGAAAAACTTCGGGCCATGGTGCTGAACGATGCCATGGACGCGTTGACCGAGGCCTTGTTGATATTTGCCGCCCGAAGGGACCATCTGAACTTGGTCATCGAGCCCGCACTGGCACGCGGCGACGTGGTGCTGTGCGACAGGTTCACAGACGCGAGCTTTGCCTACCAGGGAGCGGGCAGGGGATTTGACCTGACGGTGCTCAGCACGCTTGAGCGCTGGGTTCAGCAAGTTCCCGACCTGGCCAACGCCACACAAACGGTCTTGCGCCAACCTGAACTCACGCTGTGGTTCGACCTGTCTCCAGAAATCGCAGCCGAACGGCTGGCGGGTGCGCGTCTGCCGGACAAGTTTGAATCGCAGCCGGTGGCCTTTTTTCGTCAGGTGGCTGGTGGCTACGCTCA
>CAZHDP010000663.1:0-1568 GCA_964531605.1 uncultured Burkholderiaceae bacterium
TTCCGCAACATTCCAGTGCTGCTGCAGTTGCTCATGTGGTACTTGTTTTTCACGGAAGTACTACCCCCTGCAAACGAGCCCTTGGTGCTCGGCCCCGTTTTCTTGAGCAAAGGCGGGGTCAACTTTCCCATGCCTGTGCCCGGTACGGAGCATTACTTCACCATTGCTGGCGCACTCCTGGGCATTACTGCAGCTTGGGGCTACCGCCGCTGGGCTCAAAAGGCGTTTGAGGCCACAGGAGTCGTGCGCAGCATGTTCTGGACCCCGGTGGCCATTGCGTTGGGCTTTGCCTTGACCGGCTGGATATCCGGTGGGGCGCCAACCGCCTGGAACATGCCCGTGCAGGGGGAATTCGCCATTGAAAACGGCGGTGCACTCACTCCCGAATACTTGTCTTTGCTGCTGGGTCTGGTGATCTATACCGCGGCGTTTGTCGCTGAAGTCGTGCGAGCGGGCATCCAGTCGGTATCGCTGGGGCAGGCCGAAGCAGCTAGTGCGTTGGGCCTAAGCCGCGGGCAAACCATGCGTCTGGTGATGCTACCGCAAGCCCTGCGCGTGATCATTCCGCCAATGACGAACCAGTACCTGAACCTGACCAAGAACTCCTCGCTGGCTGTCGCCATCGGCTATCCGGACGTGGTGTCCATTGCCAACACCGCCATCAACCAAACTGGCCGCGCAGTGGAGTGCATTGCCATCATCATGCTGGTTTACCTGACCACTTCGTTGTCGACCTCCATGCTGATGAACTGGTACAACACGCGTTCGGCGATCAAAGAGCGTTGAGGAGTCACGACCATGACAGCCCAAGTTTTTCAACCGATTCCCGCCCGCCCCGCCCCCAACCCCACCACGGGATGGATTGGGTGGGCCCGCACCAATCTCTTCAGCGACTGGAAAACGTCGCTGGGCACCGCTGCAGTAGTAGCGGTGCTGCTGTACATACTGCCCAATTTTTTCCGCTGGGCAGTTCTCGACGCCGTCACCGTGGCAAGCCCAGAAGCTTGCCATGCTGCCCACGGCGCTTGCTGGGGCGTAGTGAAGGAAAAATTCCGCTTTATCCTGTTCGGGCGCTACCCGTTCGATGAACACTGGCGTGCACTTATTGCCACAACGGCGCTGCTTGCACTCATTGTTGCCAGTTGCATGCGCATGTTCTGGAAGCCGTGGTTGGGCGCTGCCTGGCTGGTGGTGCTGGCCTTCTACTTCACCATCATGTACGGTGGCGTATTCGGCCTGCGCAAGGTGGAAACCGACCTGTGGAGTGGCCTGCCATTGACCATCCTGCTCGCGTCCTTGTCCATGGTGATGGCCTTCCCCATCGCCCTGTTCATCGCCTTGGGTCGGCGCTCGGGCATGCCCGCCATTCGCAGCCTGTGTACCGTGTACGTGGAGTTGATCCGCGGCGTGCCGCTGATTTCGGTGCTGTTCATGGCGTCCTTCATGTTTCCATTGCTCATGCCTTCAGGCTTCAACATCGATGTACTGATCCGCGTACTGGCCGGTATTACGCTGTTTGCAGCGGATTATATGGCAGAGGTGATTCGCGTCGGGCTCCAGGCCATTAC
>CAZHDP010000664.1:0-1566 GCA_964531605.1 uncultured Burkholderiaceae bacterium
TAGTGTGGCCCACCGGCTTTTGGCCCGGTACCGCTCAACCCCTCGCCCCCAAACGGTTGCAGCCCTACCACCGCGCCAATGATGTTGCGGTTGACATACACATTGCCCACCCGTGCCTGTGCAGCCAGGGTCTGGGCCCGTGCATCGATGCGGGTTTGGATGCCCAATGTGAGCCCGTAGCCCAGGGCGTTGATCTGCTGCATCACTGCTGACGGGTCAGCCAGCGTCCCCTTGCCCCAGCGCAAGACGTGCAACACCGGCCCAAAGATCTCTTGGCGCAGCGCGTTCAGGTGTTCAATTTCAAACACCTGGGGCATCACGTGCCGTGTAGCGGCCACCAAGCCCCCGTTTGCGCGGGGTGGCAGCAGGTCACGGGCTTCCTGACGCAGGCGGTGAACCTGTGCGGCGATGCCTTCAAACGCCTCGCTGTCGATGACCGGGCCCACATCGGCGGCCAGATCCTCTGCATCGCCCACACACAGGGCTTGCACGGCCCCTTGGATCATCGTGATCACCTGGTCTGCAATGGCCTCGTGCACACACAGCAATCGCAAGGCCGAACACCGTTGACCGGCAGAGCGGAACGCGCTTTGCACCACGGCGTCCACCACTTGCTCTGGCAGTGCGGTGGAGTCGACCAACATGGCGTTGATACCGCCCGTCTCGGCGATCAGGGGCACGATGGGGCCGTCTTTGGCGGCCAGCGTGCGGTTGATGTGTTTGGCCACCGCGGTGGAGCCGGTGAACACCACGCCGGCAATGCCGGGCTGCGCCACCAAAGCGGCGCCCACCGTTTCACCTGGGCCGTGCAGCAGTTGCAAGGCCCCGGTGGGCACCCCTGCCCTGTGCAGCAAGTTGACGGCCTCCAAGGCCACGCGCGGGGTTTGCTCTGCCGGTTTGGCCAACACCGTGTTGCCGGTGACCAGGGCTGCAGCGATTTGGCCGATGAAGATCGCCAGCGGAAAGTTCCATGGGCTGATGCAGACCCACGCCCCGCGGGCGCGCAGGCGCAACACATTGCTCTCCCCAGTCACACCTCCTTCAGCGCAAAGGTCCACAGGCAGCATCAAATGCTCGGCCTGCGCGGCGTAGTAGCGCAAAAAATCGATGGCTTCTCGCACCTCACCGACCGCGTCCCCCCAGGTTTTGAACGCCTCTTTCACCAGCAAGGCACTGAAGCGCGGCAAGTCGGCCTGCAAGGCATCAGCGGCCGCACGCAGCACATCGGCGCGGGCCAGCACGCTGGTGTTGCTCCAATGTTGATAGCAAACTAAGCTCTCAGACACTGCGCGAATGGCTTGTTCTGTGGTGTTCTCAGGTACCGGCACCACGGTGGTGGCGCTGGCGGCGGCCCACAGAGGGGCGGCCATGGCTTGTACAGCCAAGTCCACCCCCAGGCTGTTGCGTTGGGTGCGGCCCAGCAGGTCAGGGGGCAAGGGCAAGGCGCTTTCGGGGGCCAAGCGCAAGGGGGAGATCAACAACTCGTCCATGCCCACCGACTCGTCTGCCAACTGGTGCACAAACGACGAGTTGGCGCCGTTTTCCAGCAGGCGGCGCACCAGGTAG
>CAZHDP010000665.1:0-1566 GCA_964531605.1 uncultured Burkholderiaceae bacterium
TCCAGCCCTGTGCCACCTTCTGGATGTAGTAGTAGTGCGAGACCAGGCGCTCCAGGGGGTCGCGCATGATGGTGATGAACTGCTTGGCTTGCGGGTAATAGTCCTCGACACCAAAATGGCGGCGCCGATTGAAGTGGCCGTACACGGCAATCGGCCGCTGGGGGCGGTGCAGGTTGAAAATATCATGCCTGTCCGGCATTTCGCAGCTGGCTTCTCGGTAGTAGTGTGTCAGCAAACCATCGCCGAACCACTGCTTGAACAGCTCGTGGACCGAGGTCCCGGCGGTCTTGGGAATGTGGATGCAGATCAACGGGTGGGCTGGGTCGTAAGCGAGCATGCTTGTGTTCAAGAAGGTGGAGGCGACCTCAAGTGAGGGCGGCCGCGGTACCGGTGGAGGGCCGCGTGCCGTGGAGCCCGTGCTCCTGCATGAAGCTCGCGATGGCATGGTTGACCCGCCGCACGGCCAGGTGGACGCTCGGGTCTGCATGGGCAGCCAACTGTGACGCTGGGTCCAGGGCCGCGTGGTGGTGAAGCACCCAGGGTTCGTCCTTGAGCGGGGGCAGATCCAGGTGGGTCGGGTAGTTCCAGCGGTTTGTCAGGACCTGGGCTGGCAATCTCAGGTCATTGAGCGCCAGGCAGAATCCGATCTGGTCCACATGCTGGGCCCAGCGTTCCATGAGTTCGGTGCGAGACAGCAGCCATCGCACCCACACGCCCCAGCGTTTGCTCAGCTGCACCAGGGCGGTTCGAGGGATGCAGTAGAAGCCGCCATTGAAATTCCCGATCGCGGTGTTGAATACCTTGCTCACGCCTTGGCGGCTGTACCCATTGGAAACCAGGCCGAGCATGGGCACCCCGGCTTCACGGAATAGGTTTTCCAGCAGCTCCAGTGGCGGGTTTTCCATGTCCACGCTCTTGCCTGCCACCGCGTCGCGCAGTTCCTCAAAGGGGACGGGCGCCGTGAAAACGACGTCCACATCCGTCAGGACGACACGGTTGACCAGACCAAAATCGGTGTCCCCCTGGATGATCTTGTTCGCGTAGCTGTTGCGCTCATCGAAGCGCGAGACGGCGTGGGTCCGCACACCCAACTGACCGCAAAGTCGGCTCACGTCCGGTGGCAATTCGCACACATGGTGGACATGAATGTGCTCCGGCGCAATGTTGGCCAGGCGCGTGGCCGTGGCCAGCCAGGGCATCAGGCTGCGCCAGATGCCGGGGGTGTCATCCACCAGGCAGGACAGCGCCACCTCGCTCCGTGCGGCCTCCCGCATGGCCGCTTGCGCGGGTGGGGAGGTAGACACCCGCGTGCTTGGATCCAACTCAAAAAATCGCAGCGATTGATTGCGACAAGTGACGACCAAGAAGCGTGCACTGGGGTCGATGTCCAGCCCTTTGCCTCCACCTTCCAGGATGCGGTGGGCCTCCTTGACGGCCTGCTGCGATTTGTGAAAGGCGCCGAGGTCGATGCCGAATGTCTTGACCGTGCTGTGGTGGATGTCCGATTGCCAATCGTCCCGGGTTCTAAAGGCATGGATGTAGCGCCCACCCGCATCCACGGCGTAG
>CAZHDP010000666.1:0-1562 GCA_964531605.1 uncultured Burkholderiaceae bacterium
TTTTCACATGGACAGACCCAGCGTCGAAATGCAAGGCCAAATCGACCAGATACTCCACCTTGCGGGCGCTCAGGCCAGCTGCGCGCATGTCGTCAACCTTGAGCTTGAGGACGTTGGCTGGGGTCATTTTTTTCGGCAACACGGCGAAGCGGTCCCAGACCGTTTGGGCAGCTTTCACCGAAATTTGCTGACCCACAATGCTGCGTGCCAAGGTCGTGAACGCATCGCCCCGCGACTGCAGACAAGCATCACCAAATTGCGGAATAAGCCGCTTCATCACCCGGTCTTTGCGGGCCAGGTGCTTGCAAGCGGCCTCCCAATAGCTGGGCATGACCACCCCTTCGGGCATCACCCTCATGGGGCGACCTCCCAAGTGGTGCCTTGTGGAGAGTCTTTGAGCACAATGCCCTTCGCGGCCAAGTCTTTGCGTATGCCATCGGCCAGTGCGAAGTCTTTGGCCTTTTTGGCCTCTGCACGCTGCGCAATGAGGGCTTGAATGGCCGCATCATCAAGACGGGCACCGGCCTGTAAAAACTGCTTGGGATCGCCTTGCAACAAGCCCAGGCACGCAGCCAGGGCTTTGAGCAGACCTGCGACCTCGCCTGACTGGCTGCGGTTGACCTCAGCGGCCAACTCAAACAAGACGGCCACAGCCTCTGGGGTGCCAAAGTCTTCGTCCATCGCCGCCTTGAACCGTGCAGCAAAGGGCTGGGCCCAATCGATGTCAACGGCTGCAGGGGCCACCAGGTCGAGCGCGGTATACAAACGCCTCAACGCGTTGCGAGCGTCGGCCAAATGCGCATCGCTGTAGTTCAACGGGCTGCGGTAATGGGTGCGCACGACGAAAAAGCGAACGGTTTCCGCATCGAACTGGGCCAGCACATCGCGAATGGTGAAGAAATTGCCCAAACTCTTGGACATTTTCTCGTTGTCAACGTTCACAAACCCGTTGTGCATCCAGTAGTTGGCCAGGGGTTTGCCGGTGGCACCTTCGCTCTGCGCGATCTCGTTTTCGTGGTGTGGAAACTGCAAATCAGCCCCACCACCATGGATGTCAAAGCTCTCGCCCAACAAGGCGCAGCTCATGGCTGAGCACTCAATGTGCCAACCAGGTCGGCCAGCACCGTACGGGCTGTCCCATTTGGCTTCGGCCGGTTCCGTGTCTTTGGCGCGCTTCCACAGCACAGAATCCAACGGATCGAGCTTGCCATCGAGCACCGCCACACGCTCTCCAGCGCGCAATTCATCCAGGGGTTTGCCTGACAGTTTGCCGTAGCCGTCAAACTTGCGGGCCGCCAAGTTCACATCGCCGTCGCTGGCGCGGTAGGCAAGGCCCTTGCGCTCCAGGGTGTCAATGAGCGCGAGCATCTGAGGCACGTACTCTGTCGCTCGCGGCTCGTGTTGCGGGCGTTCAATGCCCAAGGCGTCGGCATCCTGGTGCAAAGCGTTGATCATGCGGTCAGTCAACGAACGGATGGTTTCGCCGTTTTCCACTGCACGCCTGATGATTTTGTCTTCAATGTCGGTCACGTTGCGCACGTAGGTGACGCGAAATCCACTGG
>CAZHDP010000667.1:0-1554 GCA_964531605.1 uncultured Burkholderiaceae bacterium
CCTCTGTTGAGCCGGGTGCTCAGCTCAAGGGGCTCACCTCAGGGGGCGCATCTGCACGCGGGGGCCATCACAAATTTGTTGGCCTGTGGTCGTTGTTGTTCTTGTTGTTTTTGGAGGGGGCGGCCACAGGTCACCCCTGCTGTGTTTGCGGGTGTTGAAAATTGAAGACTGGGCATTATCCCCAAGACTGACGGGGGCGTGGGCTTTTGGCTGGTGTGCTGGCCTTGCGCGCAGGCCTGGCGTGCAAGGGCAGGCTACTTCAGACCACTGCAAGTCGCTGCGAATCGGCAAGGCCTCGATGAACTGGCATTGCGGTTGGGCCTGGTGATGCGGGAAATCAACGCCCCGGTTGTGCCGCGCGAAATGTTGCTGTTTAGCGAAAAGCACCCGAGATGAAAGCGCATCCCCCTCGATTCCGTGGCCATTGGGCCCCATGAATCGCGCCAGTTGTTCAACCACAGCCCGCATGGGGCGAGGGCGCTGTTGGCGATGCCGGCCAGGGGCGGGTGACTTTGCGTCCCTCGGTCTTTCCTTTTTGCAGCGCCTCAGTGAACAGGCGGCCCATGGTGTCGGCGAGCATGGGGGGGCCTTCAATCAGACCGGGTAGCTGGGCAAGTGTGGTGGCGACGCCTTCGCTGAGCTCGGGTGGGGCCTTGCGGCTGATTTGTTCGCGCAGCCAAGCGTTCAGGGTGCGTTGCAGCTCAGTTTGCCCTGGGGCCTGCAAAGCGAGTCGGAGGGCCATGACCAGCCGACTTGGCCATCATGCGCACGGCCATCCACGTTGAGGGTCGCGCTGTCGGTGGCACCGATGTACACCAGCGAGATGGCCCTTGGGCATCAAGGGCCCGGTGGTTCAGGCGGTGGTACGCCTTTTGGATTGGGCCCAGCGGGCGCCAAGTATCCCGAGGGCGGCCATCAAGGCTGTCAAGACCATTTGGGCCCATTGCGACAAGGTGGGCACCGCAGACACGCCCGCGCCACCTGGAACCCCCGGGCCGCCCGGGTCAACGATCACGCTGTTGGCAGTCAAGTCGTTGTCACCCAAGCCGCCATCGGTCAGGGTCAATGTCACTGTGTTGCCGCTGATGGTGGCGCCTGGAAACTCATACCAGTGGGCCACGGGGTTGGCGGCTGTCCGGCCGAATTTCCAGTACACCGCATTGGCCGGCAATGCCGTGGGATAGGTGATGGTGACGGTTGCGCTGGTGCCAGCGGAGCCGGTGTCCAGTTGCAGATCGAGCAAGCCGTGCGGAAATGAGTAGCCGCTGGGGGGGCTACCTGCCGTCGAGGCGACCGATACAAAGCTGGCACTGCGCACCTGCCAGGCGGTCACGCCGCTGGAGCCCGTGAGGACCAGCCGCCCACTGCCGGAGTCGGTGGCAGTGGTGCTGTTGGGGGCCGAGCACAGAGCGGTGCTGGCTGTCGTGGTGCAGCTCCAGGTCCAGGGGGACCCGGTGGTGACCGCGCTGGCATCACCCACCTGACACAGGCTAGCGCCCGAGGGGGCAAAAACTGTCGCCGTATTGTTGGCCGTGCCGCAAGTGGCACCCGAGC
>CAZHDP010000668.1:0-1552 GCA_964531605.1 uncultured Burkholderiaceae bacterium
CGACACCACCCTACCCTACCCCCGTGATCTGGTTGGCTATGGCCGCAACCCACCCCAAGCCCAATGGCCCGGCCAAGCCCGGGTGGCGGTGCAATTTGTCTTGAACTACGAAGAGGGTGGCGAAAACGCCGTACTGCACGGCGACGCGGGATCGGAACAATTCCTGTCAGAGATGTTCAACCCGGCCAGCTACCCGGAACGCCACCTCAGCATGGAAGGCATATACGAATACGGCTCGCGGGTGGGCGTCTGGCGGTTTTTGCGTGAATTCGAAAAACGCGGCTTGCCCATGACTGTGTTTGGCGTCAGCATGGCCTTGCAACGCCACCCCGAGTTGACGCAGGCGTTCAAAGAACTGGGCCACGAAATCGCCTGCCACGGCTTGCGCTGGATCCACTACCAGAACATAGATGAAGCGACCGAGCGCGAACACCTCCGCCAAGGTTTGGACATCATCGAAAAGCTCACTGGCGAGCGCCCCGTGGGTTGGTACACCGGACGCGACAGCCCCAACACGCGCCGCTTGGTGGTCGACGATGGTCGTCTTGAATATGACAGTGACTACTACGGTGACGATTTGCCATTCTGGATGAAAGTGCAGCGCACCGATGGCCAAGTGGTGCCTCACCTGGTGGTGCCCTACACGATGGACACCAACGACATGCGCTTCTCGTTGCCGCAAGGCTTCTCGCAAGGCGACGACTTTTTCACCTACCTGCGCGACAGCTTTGACATGCTGTATGCCGAAGGCGCTGAATCGCCCAAGATGCTGAGCATCGGCATGCATTGCCGCCTGCTGGGGCGACCTGGCCGCTTCTTGGCGCTGCAGCGCTTTTTGGACCACATCGAGAAGCACGACCGGGTTTGGATTTGCCGCCGCATCGACATCGCCCGGCATTGGAAAACCACCCACCCTTTTCAGGAATGACCATGGCACTGACTCTGAATGACCTCAACACCGCCCCCGCGGCAGAGGTGCTCTCGTGGCTCGATGGACTGTACGAGCACTCCCCCTGGATTGTGGAATCCGCCTTGCCAGCACGCCCATTCCATTCGCTGCACCACTTCAAGCACTGCATGGTCAAGGTCGTGGAGGCTGCAGGCCTCGACAAACAGTTGAGCCTGATCCGTGCCCACCCCGAGCTGGCGGGCAAAGCCATGGTCAGCAAAACGCTGACGGCGGAATCCACGAACGAGCAAGGCAAGGCCGGGCTGACGGAGTGCACCCCAGAAGAATTCGCCAAAATTCAGCAACTCAACGCGGATTACAACGCCAAATTTGGTTTCCCTTTCATCCTTGCCGTGCGTGGCCCGCGTGGTGTTGGACTGAACAAGCAGCAGATCATGGAGACCTTTGAGCGACGACTGCAAGGCCATCCTGAATTTGAACGCCAAGAATGCCTGCGCAACATCCACCGCATCGTGGAAATCCGTTTGAATGACAAATTCGGCTATGAACCGCTGTTGGGGCATGACGTTTGGGATTGGCAAGAGAAACTGAGTGCCCACAGTGATCCGGGCTTTGCCGAAAAAGGCCAACTGACCGTCACCT
>CAZHDP010000669.1:0-1551 GCA_964531605.1 uncultured Burkholderiaceae bacterium
TCAGCGGGGCTATTCAACCCAACACTGGCCAACATAGCCACGCTATCGCTCAACCGGTCATCTAAATTTCTTGCGAAATCACTCAGCTGCCTGAATTCATTTTTTTCAATCCGCTGAACAATGTCATGCCGCAAGACTTGAAACTGCAGCACCATTTGCGCCAACAAAAGGACAAAGCCAACGGCGATGGCACTGAGTGACAGCTGCAGTTTGATGCTGAGGTTTTTCATAGAACAAGCGCGTGCATAGATGTGGCACAACGAGCGGTTAGGCAAGCCTTATTTTTAATACTTTATTTTAGTATTTGAATATATGACTAGGCAAATTTAGATTTATTTAGCATTAACAAACGTTAAACATTTTGCGTGCTACTGCACGCAAGGTCAGCACCAGCCAAGTGGACTTACTGAGCAGCGTCGTCTTGCGTGAATCCCACACGGCTAGACACGGCGCACATCAACTCATAGCCCACAGTGCCCGCAGCTTGGGCCACTTCGTCAATGGGCAGCACAGCACCGCCAGTGGACTTGCCCCACAGCGTGACTTCGCTGCCAAACCCTGCGTCAACACAAGGCGTCAAGTCCACCGCAATCATGTCCATGCTCACACGGCCCAAGGTGCGGGTGCGCACGCCATTCACCAACACGGGCGTGCCCGTGGGGCAATGACGCGGATAGCCGTCGGCATAACCACAAGCCACGATGCCGATGCGCATCGGTGCATCGGCGGTGAACGACGAACCGTAGCCCACGGTATCGCCCGCACTTAAGTCTTGTGTGGCGATGATGCGGCTACGCAAACTCATGGTGGGCTGCAAATCCCATTGCGCAATGGTGTGCTCTGGAAAATCTGGGGCACTGCCATAAAGCGCGATACCAGGACGCACCCAATCTGCTGCGATCGCCACATCGCTGGCGTGGCGCAAGAGTCCTGCGCTGTTGCAGGTGGTGCGCTCGCCGGGCAAGTCTTCGGTCGTTTTGGCAAATACGCGCATTTGTTCGGCCACGCCTTTGGCGCCATCGGCATCACTGAAATGTGTGACCAAAGAAATCTCATCCACCTGCGGCAGCTGATTCAGGCGTGTCCATGCCGAGCGAAAACGTGTGGGCGTGAACCCCAAACGGTTCATACCGCTGTTCATTTTGAGGAAGATGCGGTGCGGCACTTGTGTCTTGTGGCGACTGAGCATATCCACTTGCTCATCACAATGCACGGTGTGCCAAAGGTCTAGGCGTGAGCACAGCTCAAGATCACGCATTTCAAACACCCCCTCCAACAACAGGACGGGACCGCGCCAACCCAAGCTGCGAATGCGTTGCGCCTCGTCAAGGTCGAGCAAGGCAAACCCATCCGCCCCGCGCAGCCCCTCAAACACACGTTCAATGCCATGACCGTAAGCATTGGCTTTGACCACGGCCCACACACGTGTGTCGGGCGCAGCAATACGCATACGGGCTAAGTTATGACGCAAAGCGTCGGTGTGAACAAAGGCTTGAATCGGGCGGGGCATAGGCAATATTGTGGCACCCGCGTGATATAACCTTGGGTAGT
>CAZHDP010000670.1:0-1548 GCA_964531605.1 uncultured Burkholderiaceae bacterium
GTGACTTTGTGAACAGCGATGGCCTGCAACACGGCCAGAGGGTCGAATCGGTACAACAAAACACTGGGGCTCCCGGTGTAGGCCGTGACGTTGATGCCCATCACCATACCGGCGATGTGGTACAGCGGCGCAATGGCGAGCAGCACATCGTGTCCAGTCACACCATTGCAGTTGGCCGCAGCACTGGACTTGTACAGCGCATTGCCATAGGTCAGCATGGCCCCTTTGGGCAGGCCGGTGGTACCTGAGGTGTACGTCATCAAGGCCACGTCGTCCATGGACAGGGTGACGTCTGGACAGGCCTCACCCGATGATGCCGTTTGCAAAAAGTCCAGCACGCCTGCTGGCAAGGGCTGCGCGGACGCCTTCATCTGCAGCAACTCGGCCGGCACATCCAAGGCGGGCACCGATGGCAGCAGGTCGCCATAGCGCACCGCAAAGACATGCTGCAAGGCAGTTTGGTTGCGCACCTGATCAACCACCGGCAACAAGACGTCTGCGGCCACAATGACTTTGGCTTGCAGATCATTCAACTGATAAGCCAGTTCGTGGGACTTGTTCATGGGGCCACAAGGGCAAACAATGGCTCCCAATTTTTGGATGCCAAAGTGCGCCATGACGTATTGCGGGCAGTTGTTCATGAACAATGCCACCGGGTCGCCTTTGCGCACACCTAAGGCATGCAGCTTGGCCGCAAAAGCGTCGCTGGCTTGGTCTAAGGTTGACCAGGTGATGACCTGACCGTACCAGTGGTAGGCGGCTGCCTCGGGCTTGGACCTGGCATGCGCACGCAGATGGTCGTGCAATGGAATCTGGGGCATTTTTGTCTCCATGGCGTCACTCTTCGGGTTAGTCCCCATCATTGGGGCAAACTTGTCGCTTGCCAATATATACCAGTCAGTAGAACAATGCTACCGATGGGTAGAACTTCTGTGACAAGCACCAAACCAATGAGCAAGGCCAGCGCCAAGGGGCGTCAGCGCGCGGCCACGGCAGGCACCGATGAGAAGCGCGAACGCATCCTTCAAGTGGCCGAGCAGCTGTTTGGTCAGCAGGGCTATGCCCACACGACCTTGGATCAAATTGCAGGTGAGTTGGGTGTCACCAAACCTTACCTTTACTACTACTTTCGCAACAAGCAGGAACTGTTTGAAATCCTGTCCTGGCGCCCGACCGTGGCATGTTTCACTGCATTGGATTTCGCGCCTGATGACCAGCGACCAGCCCATGTCAAAGTGAAAGCCGGGCTGACCGAGCTGATACGGGCGACGGTCACGAACTACCCGTCTGCGTTTTTTGCGTACCGTGATCCGCAGGCCTTTCGCCCCGAAATGCGCAAAGCCCAAAAAAAGATAGCTAATCACTTTTACGACAAACTTTGCGCCCTGCTGGAAGAGGCTCGGCGAGAAGGCAAGTTGCAATTTCGTGAAACCAAGATCACCGCGCTGGCGGCTTGCAGCATTCCTGGATTTTTGTACCACTGGTACCAGCCTGACGGACGCTTGTCACCAGACGACATGGTGCAAGCGCTGTCTGAGTTGGCCTTTC
>CAZHDP010000671.1:0-1547 GCA_964531605.1 uncultured Burkholderiaceae bacterium
GGAGACATCATTGGTGAGCAAAACCACGGTTGCGCTGGAAACCTTGCGAGAGCGCTTGAAGCTGGCCAATGCCGCAAATGGTGTCTCTGTGAAGGGCGTTACGTCCTACGCGAAACATCACCTCAAAGGCCGTCAGCCTGACGAGTCAGCACTGGCAGAGGTCAAGCGCTTGGCTGGCGATGGCCCTTACCGGCGCGATCTGCTCATCGAATACCTGCACCGCCTCAACGATGCGCACCGGTGCCTGCGCCGTGGGCACTTGGTCGCGTTGGCCGCATTGATGAACGTGCCCATGGCGGAGGTGAACGAGGTGGCAAGCTTCTATCACCACTTCGAGGTGCAAGACGACGAGGTCCCAGTGCCTGCCGTCACGGTGCGCGTGTGTGACGGTTTGTCTTGCGAGGTGGCCGGGGCCAAGCCGCTCCTGGCGGGCCTGGTGGCCGCGCTCGGTGGCGAGGCCGCGGCATGTGTGCGTGTGGTGCCCGTGCCCTGTGTGGGGCGCTGCGAACAAGCGCCCGTGGCCGTGGTCCAGCAAATGCCCGTGATCCAGGCCACCGTCGAGGCCGTGGTTTCAGAGGTAAATACACCTTCTCCCAACATATTCACGCCATTGTTTGCTTCTGATTTTGTAGCATCAAGTTGCGCGCAAACCAGTGTGTCACCGTCGCGTGCGCATCAAACGGTGAACCCCCCGTATGTTGACTACGCCACCTACCGCGCCTTGGGTGGGTATGGCACGGCGGCAGCCATTGTGAACAGCGAGGAGGATGCCACCGCGGTGTTGCAGACGATGGAAGACGCCGGTCTGCGTGGCTTGGGTGGTGCGGGTTTCCCGGCGGGACGCAAATGGCGCATCGTGCGTGAGCAGCCTGGGCCGCGCTTGATGGCGGTGAACATCGACGAGGGTGAACCCGGCACGTTCAAAGACCGCACCTATCTGGAGCGTGACCCGCACCGCTTTTTAGAAGGCATGCTGATCGCCGCCCAGGTGGTGGGCACCGAGTCGATCTACCTCTACCTGCGTGACGAGTACCACGGCTGTCGCGCCATCCTGGAGGCCGAGTTGGCCAAACTGATCGCCGACCCACCCTGCCCCTTGCCACACATCGAACTGCGCCGGGGGGCTGGCGCCTACATCTGTGGCGAAGAGTCCGCCATGATCGAAAGCATCGAGGGCCATCGCGGTGAGCCGCGCATGCGCCCGCCTTACATCGCGCAGCTTGGTTTGTTTGGCAGGCCTACGCTGGAGCACAATTTTGAAACCCTGTATTGGGTGCGCGACATCGTGGAACGGGGCGCTGCTTGGTTCAGCGGCTTTGGTCGCCATGGCCGCCACGGCTTGCGCTCGTTCAGTGTGAGCGGGCGTGTGAACCACCCCGGTGTCAAACTGGCGCCAGCGGGCATCACCGTGCAAGAGCTCATCGACGAGTACTGCGGTGGCATGCTTGATGGCCATCGGCTCTATGCCTACTTGCCCGGCGGTGCCTCGGGTGGCATCTTGCCTGCCAGCCTGAACCAGGTTCCACTGGACTTTGACACCTTGCAAG
>CAZHDP010000672.1:0-1533 GCA_964531605.1 uncultured Burkholderiaceae bacterium
AGGCGCATAAGGTTTGCTGCCTGCTGGCAACAAACGGGTGATGTCGTTGATGGCCGTTTCGCGCTCTTTTTTTGCAGCCCATTTGAGGGTGAATTTTTCGGGTCGTGCTGCAGCCAAGGCTTTGGACAGCACCGGGTCGGCTTTGATGCCTGCATCAATGGCCTGGGCCGCTACCAAGGCACCCGTGGGGGTCCAGTGGGTGTCCAGCCGAAAGTACAAAGGGGTGTCGCTGGCGCGCAGAGGGCTCGTCTTGAACGGGCCTTTGAGGTCAATCGTGCGCACCCCGGCGGCACGCAAGGTCGCATGAACTTGGTCGTTGAAGCCCACCATGTGCTCTGTGAGTTTCATGCCATCGGGCAGGTGCTCGGGGTAGGTCTCCATTTTGGATGGCACAACCGCGACCGCCAACGCAATCTGTTGTTGGGCCAAGGCACGGTTGAGCCTGTCAATGAGCCGAAGTGCGGTTTTCGCATCTGCCGCCAGCTCTGGCGGGATGATTTCATGGCGAACGTACAGCCAATCGTTTTTGCCTTGAATGGCAACAGGGTCTGCGGCCCACGTTGCGGTGACGCCAACGCTCAGGGAGGCGACCAGTGACAAGTTGAAAAAAGAACGGGTGGTCTTCAGAGGCATGGGCGCGTCCATCACGGGGTTAACAGGTCATCTGGTTGACGACACACCTGCACATCACTCAACGCAAAACTGTTGGTCTTGCCTGGGTACAGGCGCACCTTGGTGTAGCCCTTGCCGCCGCCCTGGACCGTCAATGCACTGCGCAGGTTGTGGGCCGCATCATCACCCGCTACTTTGACACTGTAGCGACGGGTTTTCACGCCGGTACCCGATGCATCGAGGGTGACCGCTGCTGAGCCTGCTGTGGTCAAGCTGGCTGCGAGGTAATCCAGGCGATCCAGCGGTTTGTCAAAGTTCAACTCGATGAATTCGTCTGCACCGGTATTGGCTGCTGAAATTTTGCCGTTGGCGTTCTGCGCCGCACGCATGCCTTTGGTATCGATCTGCACTTTGACCGGGGCGGCTGCACAAGTTGCCTGTATCAGTGCGGAGGTTTGCAACAGCCATTCGGTGTTGTCCATCACGTACTGGGCGTCTCGGTACTTCATGTCTGGCGGTGCGCGCATGTCGCGTTCAGGCATTTCCCAAATCAACAGCTTGGGCTTGTTGGCCTGAAAGGCGTCGTCGCGCAAATAGGTGTGCAGCCCGACCCACTGGCCCTGCAAGGCATTCACGGAAATGCTCAGCACGTCGCGTTGCAAGGCGTAGCGCATGGCCACAGGAAAGTTGGTCCAATCAGCGGTGTAGCTGCTGCCCAGCAGGGTGACGCCGACGGTCGGTGCTTCACCCAGCAGGTTGGCACCCGTAGTGGCGGTCTTTTCCACCTGAAAAATCTTGATCAGCTCTTTGTCGTAAGTTGGTGCACCTTTGGGCAGTTGGAGTGGCAAATCTCCAGCCACCGGCCAGTCATTGGGCGACCAGGTGAGCTTGTAGCCGCTGACAGGCAGGGCATCAATGAGT
>CAZHDP010000673.1:0-1527 GCA_964531605.1 uncultured Burkholderiaceae bacterium
CCCACGACCCTTGGCTTCGGAGGCCAATACTCTATCCACTGAGCTACAGCCGCATCTGCCAGTCTACTGTCAGGCGCGTCTGTCGATTCTCGCACATGCGAAACCTCAAACTCGGCCATCGCTGCTGTAAATGGCGTTTCGCTGCGGGCCCTTGTGCTGGAAGCTATAATCATGAGTTATTCCAACGCTAGCTATTTTGAGGACGCCATGAGCGACAACAGCCACGACGAAGCCCACACTGGCCCGATCAAGACCCCCAAGCAATTGCTGGTCACGGTGTTCTTTTCCTTCATCGCCCCGGTGTTCATCATCATTGGCTTGGTGTATTACGTCAGCTCCGCCTTCAAACCTCAAGCGGGTGTGACTGACACCGAAAAGCAAATTGCGACCCGCATCCAAAAGATCGGCGCCGTTGAAATCAAAGATGCCAACCGCGCACTGAAGTCTGGCGAAGAAGTCTTCAAAGCACAATGCACGGCATGCCACACTTCTGGCGCAGCTGGTGCTCCCAAATTGGCTGACGCTGGTGCGTGGGCTCCACGCATCAAGCAAGGGTTTGACACCTTGGTGAACTCTGCACTCAAGGGCAAAGGCGCGATGGGCGCTCAAGCTGGTGGTGATTTTGAAGACCTGGAGATTGCCCGTGCAGTGGCGTACATGGCCAATGCGGGTGGTGCCAAGTTTGAAGAACCCAAGGCGCCTGCTGCCGCCAAATAAGCGCAGTTCAGCCTTGCGACAAGCCGACCTTGGTCGGCTTTTTTTCGTCTGTACTTTGCTCGATCAGCATTTTTGTGCCTCTGGGCTCTGCACAAAACCGTGAAGCGAGGCCAAACCATGGGCTTTGACATCGTTCAACACCCACACGCCTTGCTCGACAGGTTCGGAGGCTTGCAACACATCTTGGGTATGGACCAAGCCCAGAACACGCCCCACAGATTTCAGGTTGCACACCAGGTACAACAAGCCTGATTCGTCCAAGGCACAGGACAGCACTTGAGCTTCTTCCCCCGTGTGCGAGCGCACAGAGCCATCAGCGTTGACGCGCCAGATGTGCGGGGTTGCCTCCAGCTCCACATAGACCCGCTGTGGCCCATTTTGAAAGTACCACTGTCCTTGCTTATCCGGGGCATAGTTGCGCTGGATGAAATCGATCAATTTCTCGTGGCGCAGCAAGGAGCCTTTGGCGGCAGCAATGCCGCTTTGAAACCGCCCACTGGCCTGTGCGCGGTCGTCGCGCATGTACCAATTGCCCCGCTTGTCGAGACCCAGCCATCCATAACAATCGGGCACGTTCGGCCATTTGGCCATGGCCTGTTTGACGATGTCGTCCATGTGTTTTTCCTCAGGCCTTGAGTAACCACTGACCCACAGTGTCCGGTATCGCTTGAACATGCCCCGGGAATGCCCCTTGTGCAAAGCCAACATGTCCGCCCTGAGCGGGCTGCCACAGGCTCACGTGCGATCCGACCTCAGAGGGCACAGGCAAACAATGTGCAGGGACAAAGGGGTCGTTCAAGGCATTGACCA
>CAZHDP010000674.1:0-1522 GCA_964531605.1 uncultured Burkholderiaceae bacterium
ACCCGACTTGGTGCTGTTAGATGTGCTGATGCCGGGGATGGACGGGCATCAGGTTTGTGCCGAGCTCAAGGCCCACCCTCGCACGGCTGACATACCCGTGATTTTTGTCACCGCACAGCACGAGCCGGCGGATGAAGCAAAGGGTTTGGCCCTGGGGGCCGTGGACTTCATCTCAAAACCGTTTCATGCTGATGTGGTTCGCGCAAGGGTCATGACTCACCTGGCTTTGAAAGCCAAAACCGATCAACTCCGTGCCAACGAGGAGGGACTTGAACTTGCGGCCAGTGTCTTCACGCACGCCCGTGAAGGCATCATGATCACCAACGTCCAGGGCACCATTCTGGATGTCAACGACTCGTTCGTGCGCATCACGGGTTATGGTCGTGACGAAGTGATTGGTCAGAACCCTCGTATTTTGAAGTCAGGTCAGCAACCGCCTGAGTTTTATGCAGAGATGTGGCAAACCATTTCAGAGCAAGGGCATTGGAGTGGAGAGCTTTGGAACCGCAACAAGCGCGGGGATCTGTATGCAGAACTGCTGACCATCAGTGCGGTGTTGGACGAGCGGGGGCTTCCTCGGCATTTCGTGGCCCTGTTCACCGACATCACCCCCATGAAGGTGTACCAAAAGCGGTTGGAGGACATTGCCCGGTTTGATGCTTTGACGGGTTTGGCCAATCGGATGTCGTTGGCCGATCGCTTGCAGCTGGCCATCGCACAAAGCGATCGGCGTCAATCGCCGCTGGCGGTGGTCTTCCTGGATTTGGACGGGTTTAAACAGGTCAATGACCAATACGGCCATGACACCGGTGATGAGGTTTTGGTCCATGTATCCAGGCGCATGAAGGCGGTTTTGCGTGACGGTGATACCTTGGCTCGCATTGGCGGGGACGAGTTTGTCGCTGTGCTCGTTGACATCGGCCAGTCCGGCGATTGTGAGCCTGTGGTTGAACGTTTGCTGCTCGCAGCCTGTGAGCCCATGGTGTTTGGTGCGGTCACGCTGCAAGTGTCTGCGAGTGTGGGGGTGACGGTATATCCCCAAGACCCGGTGGATGCCGAGGCATTGATCAGACATGCGGACCAGGCCATGTACCTTGCGAAGCAGGCTGGCAAGAATCGGTATCACCGCTACACCCCGCTTGCGAGCCATTCTCTGCTTGATGCCGAATGGCCATCCATTCAATGTGGTAAAAAATGAATTAAATGGTAAAAATAATACTTTTTGAGGCTTAGCTTTGCTTGATTTTTCCTAGACTGGATTCCTTACAAACACAAGGAACTTGTCATGGTCGATATGCAAAGCACAAGGCATGAAGATGTCGCCGTTCAGCGGTTGCCATTTCGCGTAGAGATCGCCTCACCTCAGACGCTGAATGAGGTGGTAAAGCTCCGAGCGCTGGCCTACGGCAAGCACTTGCCTCAGTTGGGCGCACGTTTGGCAGTCCCGCAAGAGGCAGACTTCGAGTGGGGCTGCGAGGTGTTTGCCGCGGTGTCCCAATTGGATGGGACCGTGCTTGGGACA
>CAZHDP010000675.1:0-1518 GCA_964531605.1 uncultured Burkholderiaceae bacterium
AGGTGGTGCTGCACCAGTTTCCGGGCGCGCAGGTCGAATACAAGTTCAAGTGCCGTAACCCCGGTGTGGACTTGGCCCAGCATGTGGCGGAAATCCGTGAAGAGATCCGTGGCCTGTGCAGCTTGCAGTTTCAGGACGCCGAGTTGGCCTACCTGCGCACGATGCGCTTCATCAAAAGCGACTTTGTGGACTTTTTGGGCTTGATGAAGCTCAATGAAAAGTACATCCAGGTCACACCTTTGCCCTCGGGTGAGATCGACATCACCATCCGTGGCCCCTGGTTGCACACGATTTTGTTTGAGATCCCGGTGTTGGCCATCGTCAACGAGGTCTACTTCCGGCGCGCTGCCCAGAAGCCTGATTTGGCAGAAGGGCGCAGGCGCCTGGCCACCAAGATCGACCAGCTGCAGATCGCCAGCATGGGCGACTTGAAAATCGCAGACTACGGCACACGCCGGCGGTATTCCAAAGCGTGGCATGAAGAGCTTTTGCGGGTGTTGGTCACCGAATTGAAGGCTGGCCCCACAGGGCAGTTTGCCGGTACCAGCAACGTGCTGTTCGCGATGAAGCTGGGCTTGACACCTTTGGGCACCATGGCACACGAGTACCTTCAGGCCTGCCAGGCGCTGGGCCCACGCCTGCGCGACAGCCAGGTGTTTGCCTTCGACCGCTGGGCGCAAGAATACCGGGGCGACCTGGGCATTGCCCTGTCTGACGTGTATGGCATGAGTGCCTTTTTGCGCGACTTCGACATGTACTTTTGCAAGCTCTTTGACGGCGCCCGTCACGACAGTGGTGACCCGTTTGCCTGGGGCGAACGGCTGGTGGAGCATTACCGCAACAACCGGGTCGACCCCCGCACCAAGACACTCATCTTCAGTGATGGCCTCACCGTGCCCCGCACCATTGAGCTGTACAACCAGTTCCGTGGGCGTTGCCAGTTGGCGTTTGGCATCGGCACGAACCTGACCAACGACCTGGGCGACCCGCCTGACCATGTGCCCTTGCAAATCGTGATCAAGATGGTGCGCTGCAATGGGCAACCCGTGGCCAAGTTGTCTGACACACCTTCCAAAAACATGTGCGATGACGAAAAATACTTGGCTTACCTGCGCCAGGTGTTCGAGATCGCCTGACCCCATTCCGAGCCCCTTTGGGGTGTATTTGCTATCAATTGTGTAGCTGCTTTGTACCGCAGTGATTGCCGAAAAGAGGTTTTTCATGTCCAAACCCCGTATCCTGGTGGCCCGTGCCGTGTTCCCGGAAACCATCGCCAAACTTGAAGCGCATTTCGAGGTGGAAAGCAACCAGGCCGACGTGGTCTGGAGCAAGGCCGAGCTGACCGCCAAGCTGCGCGACAAGGTGGGCGCCTTCACCACCGGCAGTGAGCGCATCGACGCCGAGGTGCTCGCCGAGTGCCCTGACCTGAAAATCTGCGCCAACATGGCCGTGGGCTACAACAACTTTGACGTGGACGCCATGACCGCCGCAGGCGTGCAGGGCACCAACACCCCCGAT
>CAZHDP010000676.1:0-1518 GCA_964531605.1 uncultured Burkholderiaceae bacterium
GGTCATCATGCAACGGCGCAAGCCCATCCCGTCGGCCAGCAAGCCCACGGCAAGCCCACAGGTCATGCCTGCCAGCTGGACCAGTGACAACAAGAAGCCGGACTCCAACAGGCTGACACCCAAAGCCCGTTGCAATGCGGGCAATGCAGGCGCTGTTTTGCCCGCATGCAGAGCGGCGCTGACGCCCGCCAGCAGCACCCACAGTGCGGGCCAGATGGTGTCAGCCGAATGGGTTTTGGGCGATGACATCAAGCGGCCACTCGGGCATGGGACGACAGCAGCCGTGCGTGCTCTCGGGTGGCGAAGCGATCGGTCATACCTGCGATGTAGTCTGCAACAACGCGTGCACGAATGGCCTCAGCCTCTGCAGATTGTCCTTGGGCAAGGCCTTTCAGACGAGACGCGTATCCCGCTTGCATTTCATCAGGTTGGCGCATGTAGACATCAAACAACGTGGCGACCATGCTCTTGGCCTGCTGCGTGGTCTCCATGACCTGGGGGTGGCGGTACAACTGGTGCAGGAGAAAGTGCTTGAGGTCTTTTGACAAGGCACTCATGTCCTCGCCAAACAAGACCAGGTGAGGTGCTTGTCGAACGTCCATCACACTGGTAACGCCAGCCGCTTGGATCGCCGCATTTGTGGCATGGATCACGTCATACACCTGGGCACTGAGCATGCGCCGGATGGTTTCATACAACAGCCTGCGAGGGGTATCTGTCAGACGAGGATGCTGCGCCAATGCCTCCAAGCGATAGCGCTCAAACAAGGCAACGTCCTTCAACTGTTCAAAGGTGATCAGACCGGACCGGATACCGTCGTCAATGTCATGGGCGTTGTAGGCGATTTCATCAGCCAAGTTGCAAAGCTGGGCCTCCAAGCTGGGCTGGGTACGCTGCAAAAACCGCTGCCCGACGCCACCGGGTTCCTGGGCCTCAAGCTTGTTCGCATTAGCCCTGGAGCAATGTTTCAAAATGCCTTCCCGGGTTTCAAAACACAGGTTCAACCCATCGTATTCGGGGTAGCGCTCTTCCAACTCATCGACGACACGCAAGCTTTGAAGGTTGTGCTCGAATCCACCCCGCTCACCGGGCTGCATGCACTCGTTCAGCGCGTCCTGCCCTGCATGGCCAAAAGGGGTGTGCCCTAAATCGTGGGCCAGTGCGATGGCTTCGACCAAGTCTTCATTCAACCGCAATGTGCGGGCCATCGAGCGGGCAAGTTGCGCCACCTCCAAAGAATGGGTCAACCGCGTGCGAAACAAGTCCCCTTCATGGTTCAAAAAAACCTGGGTTTTGTAGACCAGCCGCCGAAACGCAGTGGAGTGAACAATGCGATCTCGGTCACGCTGAAAATCAGTGCGTGTCGGCGCAGGTGGCTCCGGGTAACGACGCCCACGCGTCGCGTCCGGGTGACAAGCATAAGGCGCCAATTCGACGCGGGCAGAGCGGGCATCGTCAAGAACCATACGCGATCCTTGGGAACCTGTCAGGACGCGCTGCGACAGCAGTCGGTGATCA
>CAZHDP010000677.1:0-1507 GCA_964531605.1 uncultured Burkholderiaceae bacterium
TTTCATCACCTTGGGGATGTCTTTGAAGGGTGTGAGGTTACGTTTCTCTTCGCCGAACTCGCCAATCTGTATGCCTTCGACCGAGTACACCCGCATCGACAGTTTGGGGCGGTAGTCGGCTAAGTCAGAGACATCCGGCAACTGGGGGTAAGCCATGGCCAGTGCAACAGCCACCAGCAGGCCAATCACGAGCACGCATGCTGCCGCAAGCCCGAAGGCCCAAAGCAAGACGTGACCTAATAAAGAGCGGGGCGCTGCAGGTGCGGCGGCGTGTTCTTTCGAACCTTCGGGGGTGTGGTTTGTCGCCATAAGTGGTCCGTATTATAAAAACCGCGCTGCCATCACAAAAGTCCCGAGTCAAACACTGCCGCAAGCCTTGGTCTACGCGTTGAAATGCAAAGTATTCCCACCTTGACCAAAGGACATTTTCATGCGCTGGACTTCATGGTTACCACGTTCACGTCCGCGCCGCTTGAGCGTGATGGGCTTGGATATTGGGCCTGAAGTTTGTCGGTTGGTGGTGCTCAGCGGCTCACCGAATCAGCCTGACAGCCTGTGTTGCGCCGAAACCCTAGACCTGCCTGAGGGTTTGGTGATGCATGGTGAGGTGTTGCAGTCTGTGAGCTTTGGTCAATGGCTACGCACCTACTTAGATGAAGGCGATTACCAACCCACCTTGGCCTATATCGGCATAGACAGCACTTGTGTTTCTAACCATATCGTCACGTTGGCTTCGCGTTTGTCGCCAGACGATGTCGAGTTTCAGTTAAAAGCCGAAGTGAGGTCGATGTTGCCCGAGTACGCTGCCGAGGTATGCATCGACTACACCGTTGATTCTGAGCTGGCGCCTGTTGGTCAACAAGGCTATTTGGTTCAAGCAGCGCCTCGTCCGCAAGTGGAGGCTTTACAACGTGTGGCTCAAGCCGCAGGTTTAAAGGCTCGGGTCATTGAGCCGCGTCATGAGGCCTCTCAACGCACAGAAAAAAGTCATTACTTTGCTGCCTTGCCTCAGGCCAGTGTGGCATTGGCATTGCAATATGACGAGGCCTTTGGTTTGGCTTTGCGTGCGTGGCATGAAGAAGGGGTGAATTTTTTGCCACATCGCGAGAACACCCAACATGTGTTGCGTCGCGCATGGCTGTTGGGGATGGCTGTGTGCGCCATGGGTGGTGCGTTTTTGGCTGCAGGCTTTGCCATGGTGATGGCGTCTGCTGCTGAAACTAAGCAGCAGCACTTGGGCGATGTAGTGGCATCGGCTCGTGCGTTTGACGACGCGCAAAAAGCACATGCGCAAGCTAAAGCCTTGCAACAAAACAGTGTAGAGCTTGCAAATTGGCTAAAGGCGCGTCAGGCCTTGCAATCGCAAAGTTTGCAATGGAGTCGTGTGCTGAGCCATGCTGCGCAAGGTGTGTGGGTGGCTAGCGTCAAACAACAAGGCACGCGTTGGACGGTCCAGGGTGAGGCATTGTCATCTAACCATGCGCAGCAGTTAGTGCAACAACTCCAG
>CAZHDP010000678.1:0-1506 GCA_964531605.1 uncultured Burkholderiaceae bacterium
GAACGTGGCCATCTTTTTGGACGATGTGAACGAATTCAACGGCCCGCTGATGTTCATCCCTGGCAGCCACAAAAAGGGCGTGGTTGAAGCCAAGCATGACCTGGGCACCACCAGTTACCCACTGTGGGTGGTGGACAACGAGCTGATCACCACGCTGGTGGAGCGTGGTGGCGGCAAAAAGGGCGGCATTGTCAGCCCTACCGGACCTGCGGGATCGATGATCTTGTTCCACAGCTGCTTGGTGCATGCCTCGACCAGCAACCTGTCTCCCTGGAACCGCGTCAGCGTTTACCTGAGCCTGTGCGCGGTGAGCAACCACATCCGCCGCCACAAGCGCCCCGAGTACATCGCCCACCGCGATTTCACACCCATCGAATGTCTGCCAGATGACTGCTTGCTGAAAGACTACCCCGTAGACTTGCCTTGGAAGGACGGCGTGCCTGCGTCTGCCCTGCAAACCTCCTTGGAAGAAATTCCTGCCGTTACCCCGCGCAAAGCGGCCTGATCCCGCAAACACCATGAACCTCTATTCCAAACTTCAGCAGCGCGCTGCCGACAACAAACCTGTGCGCATCGGCCTGATCGGCGCAGGCAAATTCGGCAGCATGTACTTGGCGCAAATCCCTCGCACGCCAGGGGTGCATTTGGTGGGGATTGCCGACCTGTCGCCCGATGGCGCGCGTGCCAATTTGGCGCGTGTGGGCTGGCAGGCTGAACGGACACAGGCACCGTCATTGGACGATGCTGTCAAGACCGGCATGACCCACATTGGCGACAACTGGGAAGCCCTGGTCAGCCACCCGGCCATTGACATCATTGTGGAGTGCACCGGCAACCCGGTGGCAGCGGTGGACCACATCCTCAAAGCCTTCCAACACGGCAAGCACGTGGTCAACGTGACCGTCGAGGCCGATGCGTTTTGCGGGCCGTTGCTGGCCAAGCGGGCTTCGGAAGCTGGCGTGGTGTACTCACTGGCTTTTGGCGATCAACCCGCCCTGATTTGCGACCTGGTGGACTGGGCTCGCACTTGCGGCTTTCCGGTGGTGGCGGCAGGACGTGGACACAAGTGGCTGCCTCATTTCAGCGAATCCACCCCTGAGACAGTGTGGGGCAACTACGGTTTGACGCCTGAGCAAGCAGCTCGCGGTGGCTTGAACCCCAAGATGTTCAACAGCTTCTTGGATGGCTCCAAACCCTCCATTGAGAGCACAGCAGTGGCCAATGCCACCGGCTTGACCGTGCCCAGCAATGGCTTGCTGTACCCCCCGGCCAGTGTAGAGGACATCCCATTTGTGACCCGCCCCATCAGCGAAGGCGGCGTGTTGGAACGCAAAGGCATGGTGGAAGTGATTTCGTCTTTGGAGGCGAATGGCCGCAAGATCCCGTACGATATCCGCATGGGTGTGTGGGTCACGGTGGAAGCTGAAACCGACTACATCAAAAACTGCTTTGAAGAGTACAACGCCCATACCGACCCGAGCGGCCGCTACTTCACGCTGTACAAGC